>NZ_JBSSAC010000001.1:0-233911 GCF_054058315.1 Thermostichus sp. MS-CIW-40 | reverse complement strand
CTTGGCTCATAAGTTCATTGTACTTCATCAAAGCGCATTCCTCCCGGCACTGACCCTACGGGTACAGTGCGGGGCTCCTGCGATTTCTAGCTGACCGGGCAGGGCCGAAATGGGCAGCCAAGATCCATCTCGTTGCAGAAGCTCTAGACCTGGTGCGGTGGCTTCACACAAGAGCGTAATCAAGTTGATGTCTTCATGGGCTGCAGCTCGTAAACTCTGGGGAGGGACTTCAGCAGGGATCGGCGGATAGTGAATCACCCGCAAGAGATTGGCTCCTCCTTCCGCCGCTTTGGGCAGGTATTCGGCAGGCTCCCCCAGATACAGAGAGATCGCTTGCAACAGTCCCTGGGCACAGGTTTCCAATTGGGCGAACAGCTCTAGCATCACCCTGCGAAATTGGGGCACCTCCCGAGGCCAGATGTTGGCAGGAAGGTGGGGATCCCCTTCGCGCCCGATGTGCCAAAACTCTTTCATGTCAGGATAGGGATGATCTTTAGCGTGTTCTTTGCCAAAGGGGGTGTACCCTCGTTGCCCCAGCAGCGCCGGATCCTCATAGGCTCTCTTGGTCGGCTCTGGCAAAAGAAAAACGGCTTCTGCGGCTTCATAGGCTTCCCGGATCAATTCCGGCGATAGGCCATGGTTAACCAAGGCAAAAAAGCCAATCTGTTGCAGCGCTTCCCCCACCTGGCGGACAAACTGCTCCCGCTCACCTGACGTTCCGTTTTGAAAGGCGGCGAAATCGACAACCGGCAGGGTCTGGCGTTGGGGAGTGGTTGCCATGGCAGAAGTCGTCTCTGGTGGAAAGTCAACACTTTCTCAGGCAGCGGGCTTGGTACCCTATGCTATCCTTCCTAAGAAGCCAAGGGGAGAGTTCTGAATCGAAGACGGTCTGTTCGGGGTTCATCTACAATATCTATCTACAATATCTAGAGTCTAAAGCTGCTCAGCTACTTGCCTTCCCACAAGATGCAGGTAGAATCCTGCCGGACAGCCTCTGTCCCTTTTGTCTGGAGATTGCACCTTGTAGTGGCCTGTGCCCTTTTTGGAAGGCTGTGATAAAGTCGATAGAAGCAAAGCTATGGATTGATTTTGCCTTGAGAGCAGTCTGAGCCCTGGGTAGGCGGAATGGAGAGAGTTGTTCTGTTGTTGCACTGGGTTAACTGGATAAAGCAGGGCAGGCTACTTCTCTCTTTTTTAGCTGATTAAAGTTTTTGTAAAGTTACGGATCCCTGTTGCTTGTCAACCATAACCGCGCCTAGAATTGCCGAGGACTGATGTTTTCGGAGATGGTTTGCAGACACTGTTGATGTTGCTTTCCTTTTGCCTACTCTCAATCTGTTGACCTTTCGAGACCGACTGCTCTATGACAGACACTCATCCCTGTGCCCCCTGTATTGTGAATACGGGAACTCTGGTCAATAAGCGGGATATTTACCGACTCCTATCCGATTTGGCCCGTGTTCGCTACTTCGATATTGTCGATGGCTCAGTGCGGAAGCAAGGGGAAGGCTGCGTGGTGGATGTTTTTCAGGATCCCACTGCTGCCACACTGGTGGTAAACCGTAGCCTCTACTTAAATGTGAACAGCTTTGACTATGCCTGTCTGCGGGATCCCGCTTCCGAAGAAGAGATTGCCAACCTGGGCAAGGAGCAGCCGGGCGTGGTTATCGACTTGGTTCAGGACGGACGTATTCTGCGCTTGGTTCCCCTGGTGGAGCCGCGTTCGGATCCCGAGGAGCTCTTGGGGGATAACCAGGCGCTGCGGGCGGCGGTGGATGTTTTGGCTGCGGGCTGGGGCATAGAAGAGGAAAACTCTTCCGACTCCTCAGATTGAGAGATCCTGACCTGAAAATATAGACCTCCAAACCCATCTCTTCCTGGCCTTGAAGTTGACCGGTGCGGTGTGACGCAAATCATGCTCGGGAGGATGGTTGCAGCCGGTATGATCCAACTGGGCCGTGAGGCTCTTTGCGTTTGGGGGTGGTGTGAAGGTTTTTTCGGGGCAGCGACAGCTTCTGGGGAAAGTATGGGGTCTGCGTCTGCTTGGATCCCTGGTGGCTGTGCTTCTGGTACTGGCGCTCAAGGCCTGCGGGGGAAGTGGTGGTTCCTCTTCTGTAGGTGTCATTCCCACTCCCATTCCAACCGTCATTCCCACTTCTACTCCAACTGTCGTTCCTACCTCTTTGCCCTTGCCGACGGCTGCCCCTGTTTCCCAGTTCACCATTGACGTTCGCTTTCCCGACAACAGTCTCACTCCTACCCAGCAGTCGATCATCCGCAGTGCTGCTCTGCGCTGGCAACAGCTCATCGTTGGCGACCAGCCGGATCTGCCCCCCACCACTATTCGGGCCGACGAATGCGATCGAGGGTTTCCCAGCACGCCACTCAATTTCCCCATCGACGATCTGCTGGTGGAGGTGCGGGCCAGAAACCTCGGCAACGAGCGAATTTTGGGGGGAGCTGCTCCCTGTTTTGTGCGGGCCTCTAACGGTCTGCCTTTCTACTCCGTCATTTTGTTCAACAGCCAAAACCTATCGGCTTTGGAAGAGCGAGGGGATCTGCCCATTACTGCCCTGCACGAGTTGGGCCATGCCTTGGGCTTCTTGCCCATCGTCTGGGATCCCAAGGGGCTAACGGTGGGCTTGGTGGGACGGGATCAGCCTACGCCCCCTGGCTACGATCCCCGCTTTATCGGCCCCAGGGCGGTCAGCGCCTTCGCCACGCTGGGAGGAAACGCGCCCTCTGTGCCCTTGGAGAACCAGTTTGGGGAGGGATCCCGAGATTCCCATTGGCGGGAGAATGTCTTGGGCCGCGAGCTGATGACCAGCCGCATCGACCGGGGGGTAGCCAACCCCTTAAGCATTCTCACCGTCGAAGCAATGGCAGATATCGGCTATGACGTGAACCCGGCAGCGGCGGATGGCTTTGCTTTGGGGCGCGGCAGGGGGGTCTCTCAACCTTTGGAGCTGCAAGAGCTGGAGTTGACCCTACCCCTACAGCGATTTGACGCCGAGGGCAGGCGGGTGGGGGATCCCTAGAGAAAAAGAGCATATTTACTCATGGCCAAGATGCTGCTTCTTAACAATAATGAAGGTCGAGTTGTATAACTTCACAACATCGACATAACATCGACAAGTTCTCACCTCATCTCTTTGCAATTAGCTATGGGTATCCTCAAGAAGCTTTTCGGCGGCCTGTTCTCCTTCTTCGGCATTCTCTTCGGCGGCTTGGTGGATTTTGTTACCGGGCCTTTTCGTTCTGCACCAGCTTCCCCCAGCTCTGCTCCTGCGGCTACAGCAACTGCTCCTGCCAACAAGCCCAAGGTGGTGGTGGAGAAGCCTTTTGTGCCCAATGAGATCTCGGCTCCGCGTCCTAACCGTCGCCCTGGCCCGGCTTTGGATGTGTTCCGGGCTATGGTTCAGGAGATCCCTTCGGCGCGGGCTTAGTCTGCCCATCTTCGGGAGCAGCTCGTAAGATGGAGGTGACACCGCTGGAGACTGCTCTCTATGTCCGATCTCTCTTTCTCAGAACAAGAACGGCTGAAACAGCTTGAGCGTGAACTGGAGCAAGCGGCGGCGGCCTCTAGGGATCCAGGAACATCCGTTGCGTCTCAGGGGAAAAGTGCCGTCCGAGCTTGGGTTGAGACTTGGGGGCGTCCACTGGTGACGGTCTTCGCCATTCTGGGCTGTATTCTTCTGGTCGGGCTGTTCTTCCGGGTTTTCGGCACCGTTCTCAGGTGGGCAGTGGTGGCGGGGCTGGGCTATCTGCTCTATGCCTGGGTGGTGGCACCGCGGCTGGGCCTTCCCACCGGAGCTAAGTCGAAGCCAGAGGACAGCGGTAGCGGTGCGGAGCACCATCTCGACAACTTTTGATGGGCAGGGATCCCTGGCGAGCCTATGTTTACTTGGCGGCGGCCATCTTGGGCTGGGCTACGGCTGCCAGCGCTTTTAAGTTTGGGTTGCAGCACCTGTCGCCGACGGTCTTGCTGATTTTTTCGGCATTGAGCTCTTGCTTGATCCTGGGGATCGTTTTGGTGGTTACAGGGCGGGCGAGGTTGATCGGCAAGCAGAGGGGATCCCAAGTCCGCCTATCGGCTCTTCAGGGGCTGCTCAACCCCCTTGGCTACTATGGGGTGTTGTTCCAGGCTTATGACCGTCTGTCGGCTCAGGCGGCGATGGCTCTGAATTACACTTGGCCGCTGGTGCTGGCTCTTCTGGCGGTGCCGCTGCTGGGAGAGCGCTTCCGTTGGCGGCTGGTGTTGGCCTTGGGGGTGAGCCTGCTGGGGGTGGTGCTGGTGGCTACGGGGGGATCCTGGGGCACCTTGCAGGCGGGGGATCCCTGGGGGGTGCTGCTGGCGGTGGGCAGCTCTGGAATCTGGGCGCTCTACTGGCTGCTCAATGTGCGGGATGGGCGAGATGCGGTGCTGAAGCTGTTTATGGGGTTTCTCTTCGGCAGCCTCTATGGCCTGCTACTGCTGCCGTTTCAGGAGGTCTCTTGGACAGTTGCGGGGCTGGGTTGGGCGGCTTACATTGGTCTGGCGGAGATGGGCCTGACTTTTGTATTTTGGCTGCGGGCTTTGGAGTTGGCGGGCCACCGGGGATCCCTGGCCAACTGGGTGTATGTGACGCCTTTTTTGTCGTTGGGGTTGATTGCGGTGCTGTTGGGCGAGAGGATTGCGCTGGGATCTGTGGTGGGCCTGGGCTTGATCTTGGCGAGTAACCTGTGGGGATCCCATAGGGAAAAGCCCCCCGCGGATCCTGTTCTGTCCTGAGGCGGTTGCGTTCGCGCCAGCGGGACGGAGTCCTATCGCGTTAGCGGGACGGAGTCCTATCGCGTTAGCGGTGCAGAGCATGCCTCTAACCCCCAAAACCCTGAACTTTGCTGAATTTACTGAGCTTTAGGCGGTTTGGCAAAAGTCATTGAGAGGGATATAGTAGACCAAGTTTCCCCCTGATCCTTGAGTCCACCGCAACGGTTGCCGGGAAGTGAAGGGGGAAAGCGCTCGGGGGGTATTCCTCAGGGCTTTGCGGGATACCGCCTTCCTGCTCAGAGATATGCAGGATGCGATCGCTTCTTTCCTGAACCATGTTCAGGAGAGTTCAGCGTGAATGTATCAGCACAATGAATCCCGTTCCTCTCTATGTGGCGGCAACAGCTCACGGGTTTGGGCACGTTACCCGTCTGGTGGCAGTGGTGAATGCTTTGCTGCGGCGGGATCCCAATATCTTGCCCATCTTGGTCACGCCGGCACCCCGCTGGCTCCTGGAGCGCTATGTAGAGGGGAAGTTTCTCCATCGACCGCGGGCGTTGGATGTGGGGGTGGTGCAGCCGGATGGGCTGCAAGCGGATCTGCCGGCTACGTTGGCTGCCCTCAAGGCGTTTAAAGCCAGCGCTGCGGAGCTTATTCGGGAAGAAGCGGATTTCATTCGAGCCCAGGGGGTGCCTTTGGTATTGGCGGATGTGCCGCCCATTGCTGTAGCCATTGCCCAGGCTGCCGGGATCCCCTGCTGGATGGCCAGTAATTTTGGCTGGGATTTCATCTACCAAGAATACGGCCCTGAGTTTCAACCGTTTGTGGCCTGGATCCAGGAGCTCTACGGGCAGTGCGACCTTCTATTTCGCCTGCCTTTTAGCGAGAGCATGGTCGCGTCAGCAGTGCGGAGCACTAGCGCTTTTCCGCGTCAGCAGGAGGTGGGGCTGACGGGATCGGATCCCCGCTACCCACCAGAAGAGGTCGCCGCCCAGTTGGGGTTACACCCGGATCAACCCAGGGCTTTGTTCACCTTTGGCGGGCTAGGGGTACGGGGGTTTCCTTACGAGCGGCTCCAAGATTTTCCCGACTGGCAGTTTCTCACCTTTGATCCGGAAGCTCCCCCCTTGCCCAACTTGCGGGTTTTGGATGGGCGGGTGTGGCGACCGGTGGATGTGATGCCCCTCTGCCGCTGGGTGGTGTCCAAGCCGGGCTATGGCACTTTGGCGGAGGCCCTGCGCAGCCGCACACCTATGGCCTGTGTTACCCGCTCTGGGTTTGCTGAGTCACCGTTGCTGGTTGAGGGTCTGCAGCGCTACGGCTGGCATCGCATCCTCTCCCTAGAGGAGTTTTTTCAAGGATCCTGGGACTTTTTGCAGGATCCCGCCCACCCACCCCAGAGGCCGGATGGATTGGATCTGCAGGGGAATGAAACCCTGGCTGCTGCCTTAGAGGCATTCCTGGGGGGAAGGGATGCCGGGTAGCATAAAGGGCAGCTTCCTGCAGCGGATCCCATGGCCAGCAGCTCGACAGAATCTCTGCGGCAACTGTACGAAGAATTGCCCTACCCCAATGTGGCGATTGAGGCCTCGGGCCGCAACGCCATTGACGGGTTGTACCGCCTAAGTTTGACCACCGCCCAATACGCCCGCACCCGCGCCATTGTGCCCAGCGAGGGTGCTCTGATTTTGAATGCCGGCTGCGGCTCTGGCTGGGAAACGTTGATCCTGGCGGAGGCCAATCCAGGGGCGCGGCTGGTGGTGTGCGACCTGTCAGCAGAATCGGTACGGGTGACGGAGCGACGCTTGCGCTACCACGGCTTCGGGGAGGTGGAGCTCCATGTTCTCAACCTATTGGACATCGAACAGTTGGGGTTGGAATTTGACTTCATCAGCCTTAACGATGTGCTCTATCTGCTGGACGATCCGGTGGCGGGGCTAAAAGCCCTCAAGCGGGTTCTCAAACCTGACGGGATCCTGCGGGCCAACCTACATCACGCCTACCAGCGGGAGGTCATCTTCCGCATGCAAGAGGCGTTTCGGCTGCTGGGGCTGTTTGATCTACCCACTCCTGAGGCCTGTCAGCGGGTACGGGAATTCATGGCCAGTTTGGCCTCGGACGAAATGCGGGCAGCCCTGCGCTGGAACCCTGAGATCTACAAAGACGACACCAACATCCGGGCCAACTACCTCTTGCCAGGAGACAAGGGCTTCCTGATCCCCGACCTGATGCGCATGCTCGAGGAAGCTGAGCTGGGCCTGGTTTGTCTGGTGGACTATGCCGACTGGGATCCGGCGCTTTTGTTCAAGGAGAGGGCCATGCCCCCCTGGTTGCAAGCTGAGCTGGACAAACTCTCGCCTGCCGACCAGAATCACTTTTATGAGCTGATCTACCCCAACCATCGCCTCATTGACTTTTGGGCAGAACACCCTGGCTCTTCCTTGGTCTTGCCCTGGAGCGACGCCGATTGGCTGGGGGGCAGAGTGCAGCTCAACCCCATCCTGGCCGACAACGTCGAATTTCGCCAAAGCTTCGCCAAAGCCTACGAGAAGAAGCTGGAGTTTGCCATGAATTGGCCGGGGGCTAGCTATGGACGCCTAACCATTCCAGCTCCTCAGATGGCCTGGCTGGGATCCCTGTTGCAGGGGCCAACCTCGGTGAAAGCCTTGTTCGCGTCAGCGGTGCGGAGCACTATTGAGCAGGCAGCTCAGGTCAACACGTTAGAGCCGGAAGCGGCCCAGGAGGAGGTGCTCACCTACCTGGCAGGGCTGGAGTCGTTTTTGTTTGTGATGTTGGATCCTGCACCCGTTCCAGGAGAAGGAGTTTTTCCAATCGCTTGAGATCCCCGAGCCTTTCTCCCAAGGGTAGAGGGAAGCCAATGGGCCGGTTCACGGCAACTTGGAACGACTATTGAGGGATTGAGGCTCTGCCGGGCTGCAAGAACGGTCTTGGGCAGATGTCAGATGGGAAGAGATCCCTCTCTAGCGATCCACCAGGCGCAGCTCGAAGGTGAGGATGTTGGCGGCCAAAATCTCCAAAGCCCCGCCCTCGATAAGGTCGCGAGTGAGGGCAGCTCCGGAGCCACTTTGTTGGATCAATTCGCGGCTGCGGCGCACCGTCTCTTGTCGCTGGGGATCATCCACAACCACCTGCCGCTGATTGGACAGGCTGAGGCGATAGAAGTTGGGCAAATCTCCCCGGGTGGCATCAATGGCCAGATTGGTCTCTTCGGGGGCCACACGGAAGGGGGCACGGGCGGTGAGCAGAGCCACCTGAATATCTTGATCCCGCCCATCGAGACCCTGCAGCTCGGAGATATCGATCTGGAAGTTGAGGGTATCGCGGTCGCGGGTGAGGCGATTGACCCGTACCTGGTTAAAGCCGACCGCAAACTCTCGTTCCGGCTCTCCAAACCGCTGGATGGTGGCCTGCAAGACCGACTCTTCGTTGAGGGGGGTAACCCGAATGAGGTAGTCCCAGTCCCGCACAAAGGTGTACTCGTTGGGCCCCACACGGACGTTGGGATCCACCAAGTTGGCGGTAGGGCCAGGGCTGCCGGCCCGGCTGAGAGCTACCATGTACCAGTAGTTGGGGCTGATGGGCAAACCCAGGGTCATGCGTACTTCCAGCACTGGCCGCGCCCAAGCGGCAACAGCCGTGAGGGCCGTTATGGCCATGGCTCCCAAGCAACTCCACAGCCAGCGCTGAGGAGGAAAATTAAGCCGCGGCGGGCAAGAGCAAGTGATGGCTGGGGTTCTCATTCAAGCCTTTTCAACTCTCCGGCAGGTGGCGGCAGCCTGAACTCCTTTCCTGCTCACTCTGGAACAGTCTAGCCAGGAATGGCGTGCCCTCAACAGGGGATCCCAAGGGTCGGCGGCGGAGCGCCAGCAGAAGTTTTCGTTAAGCAGTGATGATTCGGTGTGGAGGATGGCTATGCGCATTGCTCAGATTGCCCCTTTGCATGAGAGTGTGCCCCCCAAGCTCTACGGCGGCACCGAGCGAGTTGTGTCTTGGCTCACCGAAGAGCTGGTGCGGCGGGGGCATGAGGTGACGTTGTTTGCCAGCGGCGACTCCCAAACCCAGGCTCGCCTCATCCCCTTTCGGGAGCGGGCTTTGCGTTTGGATCCCACGGCCATCGACACAGTGGCTCCTCATGTTTTGATGGTCGAGAAAGCCTTTCAGATGGCCGACGAGTTTGACATTATCCACGGCCACATCGACTACTATCCCTATGCCCTGGCCCGTCGCCACCCGCAGGTTTCTTTTTTGGCCACCCTACACGGGCGACTGGACATTCCGGAGCTGCAGCCCCTCTACACCGAGTTTCAGGACATTCCGGTGGTCTCCATCTCCAACGCCCAGCGGCTGCCGCTGCCCCAGGCCCGCTGGGTGGGGACGGTCTACCACGGCTTGCCCCTGGATCTCCACCGTTTCTATCCAGAAAAGGGGGACTACCTGGCCTTTTTGGGCCGGGTCTCCCCGGAAAAAGGGCTGGACACGGCTATTGAAATTGCGGCGCGGGCAGGGATGCCGCTGAAGGCTGCTATCAAGATCGATGCGGTGGATCGCCAGTACTACGAGTTAGAAATTAAGCCTTTGGCCAGTCGCCACCCCAATGTGGAGATCATAGGGGAAATCACCGACCAAGAGAAAAGCGAGTTTTTGGGCAAGGCCTATGCGGTGCTGTTTCCCATCCGCTGGCCGGAGCCCTTTGGGCTGGTGATGATTGAAGCGATGGCCTGTGGCACGCCGGTAATTGCCACCCGTTTTGGCTCAGTACCCGAGGTAATGGCCGACAGGCGCTCCGGCTTTATTGTCGACTCGGTGGAGGAAGCAGTGGAGGCTGTGGAGAAGGTGGGATCCCTGAGCCGAGCCGGGGTGCGGCAGGTGTTTGAGGAGCGGTTCAGCGTGGAAAGAATGGTGTCGGACTACGAGGCTCTCTACCGCCAACTGGTGAACGGGCGGCAGGAGATGTCGCGAAGAAGGCAGCTTAATAAGGCTTAGATGGGCCAAGTAGCAGCTAGGGCTGCTGGGCTGCATCGGGGGGCCCCTGCTTCTTTGCCTTCTTTGAGTGGACCGATAGCAGTAAGCTGTTCGCGTAGGAGACCGGCTGGATAGGGATCGAGAAGACCGAGATGGCAGAAGACATCATCCAAATTCAAGATCAGTACTACATCCGGGCCAGCGCCTCTTGGGTGGAGGCACGCTCTCATGTTCTCAAGCATGACAACTGCTTTGCCATCTTTGACCGGCGAGGGAACATGCGCCCCCTCGGCATCCGGGATCATGGCCTCTTCCGGGACGACACCCGCTTTTTGTCCCGCTGGGTGTTGGACTTGCAGGGAAAGCAGTTCCTGCTGCTCAGCTCAGAGGTGCGGGAAGACAAAGATATTTTGGCGGTGGATCTGACCAACCCGGAGTTCACCACCTCAGAGGGGCAGTTTATCGGTCAAGATACTCTGCATGTTTTACGGACTACTTTTTTGTGGAACAACGTTGCCTACGAGCGCATTCGCATTCACAACTACGGCTCGGCCTCGTTTCGCGTGCCGATTACCCTGCGCTTTGAGGCAGACTTTGCCGATATTTTTGAGATCCGGGGCATCCGACGGGCCCAGCGGGGTCAAGTGCTGCCGGCCCAGGTGAACCCTGAGGGAGTGGTTCTCCGCTACCGCGGCTTAGATGGAGTGGAGCGGCAAACCCAGTTGCAATTTTTGCCGGCGCCGGAGCTAGTGTCGGAGAAGCTGGCGCAGTGGTGGGTGCCTTTGGCCCCGCAGGAGGAACGGGATTTGGAGCTGAGGGTGATCTGCGGCTATGGCGGGGAGGAGATTGCCCCTTTGACCTACCAGGAGGCTCTGCAGGCGGAGCGGGAGCAAAGGGCTTCCTTGCGGGCGCAAGCCCACCGGATCGACACCGGCAATGCTCAGTTTAACGATTGGCTCAACGCCTCACGGGATGATCTGCTGATGATGCTCACCCGCACTCCCTACGGGCTTTATCCCTATGCGGGGGTGCCTTGGTTTGCCACGGTCTTCGGGCGCGACGCCCTGATCACCGCCCTGGCCACTCTCTGGTGGTTTCCAGACTTGGCGCGGGGAGTGCTGCTGTATCTGGCGGCCCACCAGGCCCAGGAGGTGGATCCCAGCCGCGATGCCGAGCCTGGCAAGATCCTGCACGAGCAGCGGCGCAGCGAGATGGCCAAAACCCGCGAGATCCCCTTTGGCAATTATTTCGGCAGCATTGACTCCACCCCTCTGTTTGTGGTGTTGGCAGGACGCTATGTGCAGCGCAGCGGCGATCTAGAGCTGTTGCGGCAGCTCTGGCCAAACATCGAAGCAGCCCTGCACTGGATGGACACTTACGGGGATGCGGACGGGGACGGCTTTTTGGAGTATGCCGGCAAGGCGCGGCGGGGCCTGCGCAACCAGGGCTGGAAAGATTCTGAAGATGCCATCTTCTACCCGGACGGATCCCTGGCAGAACCCCCCTTGGCCCTGTGCGAGGTGCAGGGCTATGCCTACGAAGCTAAGCAGTTGGCAGCAGAGATGGCCGAGCTGCTGGGGCGGCAAGAGCAAGCAGCCCAGTTGCGACAACAAGCGGAAAAGCTGCAGCAGCAGTTTTGGGATCACTTCTGGTGCGAAGAGTTGGGGGGCTATGCCCTGGCTTTGGATGGCCAGAAGCAACCTTGCCGGGTGCGCAGCTCCAACATGGGCCACTGTCTGTTTTCGGGGATTGCCCATCCCGAGCATGCTGCCTGCATTGCCCGGCAACTGCTGGAGCCAGCTTTCTTCAGCGGCTGGGGGATCCGCACGGTGCCGGAGGGAGAGGGGCGCTACAACCCCATGTCCTACCACAATGGCTCCATCTGGCCCCACGACAATGCCTTGATTGCCGCAGGCTTATCTCGCTATGGCTTCAAGGGCGAAGCGGTGCGGGTCTTGACAGCGCTGTTCGATGCCAGCCAGTTTCTGGAGCTGAAGCGGCTGCCTGAGCTGTTTTGTGGCTTTCGGCGGCGACAGCGGGAGGGCCCCACCCTCTATCCAGTGGCCTGTCTGCCCCAGTCTTGGGCGGCGGCCAGTGTGTTTTTGCTGTTGCAGGCTTGTCTGGGGCTGGAGATCGACGGGCTGGCCCAACGGGTGCATTTGACCAAGCCCACTCTGCCCCTGTGGCTGCCCCACGTCATCCTTGAGAATGTGCAGGTGGGCCAGGGATCCCTGGACATCGGTCTCTATCTGCAGTCAGGAGGGGTGGGGATCACCGTCCTCAGGAGTGTGGGGGACGTGGAATTGACGGTGAAATAATTGCAAAATCCAAGACGTCCACAACACAACCTACAACTAAGTTTCACCTGCCAAATGTGGCGATAGGGACACAACTCAACAGTTCAGACAGCCTCTCCCTATCCCACATCACCCACATCATCAGAAGTTCTACTCTTGAATGTAGAGCTGATCCAAATTCCACAATGGCCCCAGAATGGGTCGGGGATCCACCCCTTGAATGCGGTTGCGCAGGGCTGAGAGAACCAGGGGGTTAAAAGTGCCAATTTGGGGCAGCTGTTCCTGGATGATGATTTGAAACCGGTCGTAGAGGGCCTTGCGCTTTTCAAAGTCTAGCTCCCGCACCCCTTCGATAAAGATGCGGTCGATCTCCCGTTCCCAATCGCTGACCTCAACCCCTTCTGCCGGGTTGCCGGGCAAATCTCCCAGATTAAAGAGGTGCAAACGGCCGTCGCTGCGCCAGATGTTGGAGCCGTTGTTGGGCTCGGTGCCGCCGCCACCAAAGCCCAGCAGCAGGGTTTCCCAGTCGCGGCTATCGGTGCGCTGCACCAGGGTGTTGAAGGCGATGGGGGTAAAATCAACGGTGATGCCGATCCGCTCCAGGTCGGCTTTGATCAACGCGCCGGTGGCCTCTCGCTGATTGTTGCCGGCGTTGGTGAGCAAGGTGAAACGGACGCGGTTGCCCTCGGAATCCCGCAGGTGGCCCTCCGCATCATAGGTGTATCCGGCATCGAGGAGCAGTTGCCGCGCTTTTTCAGGGTTGTAGTCGTAGGTGGGCAAGCCCTCTTCGGGGCTGAGGTAGAAAGGGCTGGCGGGGGAGAAGACCGAGTGCTGGATCTGGCCCAACCCTTGCAGGACGCTATCGACGTAAAACTGCCGGTTCATGGCGTGGGCCACCGCCCGGCGGAAGTTCAAATCGTTAAACCAGCGGCTTTTGACGGGATCCACAAAAGGCCGCCCGGTCTGGGGGTTACGGGCGCGGCTGAGGTTGAAGGCAAAGAAACTGTTGTTCAATGTCTGGCCGAGATTGTAGATGGTGAACTGATCCCGTTCTTCTTCCCGCTTCAAGAGCTGAAAATCTCTCCCCCGCACCGAAAACACGTCGGTCTCGCCGGAGCGAAACTGCAGCAGCGCGGTGTCCTCTGAGTCCACAATGCGCAGGATTACCCGTTCAATGCGCGGGATCCCTTCCCCCTTCCAGTAGTAGGGATTGGGCCGGTACACCAGCCGTTGGCCAGGGGTGTATTCCTGCAAGATATAGGGGCCGGCCCCCACCAATTGCTGCACCGGCGTGTCGATACCCCAGGTTTGCAAGAAAAGGGGGTTGCCCCGGCTGTCCAACTGCTCGACAGTGGGCTCGAGGATGTGCTTGGGCAAAATAGGGGATCCGGCCTGCAGCAGAAAGGGAGCGAAGGGCTCCGGCAAAACGAACTCAATCCGCCGCTCGTCCAGCGCCCGCACCTGAGGCAATGCTCCGGCTTCTCCAATTCGCTTCACATCCCGCGCAGAAGTCGGGATCCGCTCGTTGAAGATGATGCGGTTGAAGGTAAAGTCCACATCTGCTGCTGTCAGAGGCTCTCCATCCGACCAGCGCAGCCCCTCCCGCAAGGTAAAGACATACCGCAAGCCGTCCTCAGACACTTCCCAGCCTTCCGCCAGCTCCGGTTTGGGCAAGAGGGTATCCTCATCCAAGGTGACCAAGCCCGCCTCCAGGTAGGCGATGGCGTCGCGGCTGGAGCTTTCGGCGGCCAAATAGGTGTTGAAGGTTTTGGGATCCGAAGTCACTGTGGCGATCAAATGGGGCGGGCGGGCAGGGGCAGCACAGGCACCAAGCCAGAGCAGGAGGATCCCTAGTAGAGAGACAAAAAGGTTCCTCCTGAGTCGGTTTGCCGAGGTGTTGTTTTGGCCCGCCATTTCTTTTGCCAAGTCGTTGTTCCAAGCAAGTTTGGGACGGATCGCCCGCATCCCGCGCCCTGTGGCCCAAGCGCTCCGCGCTGCTGAGGCCCTCACCCCCAGCCCTTCTTCTAGAGGAGTAGCCCCCCTCCCGGCCCCTTTCCCAGAGGGAAAATTGGGGATCCAGGTAATGGGTGGTTTGACTGCGACTTGGGCAGATTCTGCGTTTTTGAGGGAGCGATTGCTTGCCAGTTTGGCAGCTCAGGCAGTGGGGTGACCAGGTTCTTTTCAGATTCTGATGGGAAGGTCAGAGGAAGCTTGTCCTCTCTGTTCCAGCAACAGGGCTACTGCGAAGGCAGCAATGGCCTCTCCCTGACCTATGGGGCCCAGTTTTTCGTTAGTAGTAGCCTTGACCCCCACTTGCTTGGGGGAGATCTGCATCGCCTCTGCCAGGCGGGCCTGCATGGCGGGGATGTGAGGTTTGAGCTTGGGCTGCTCCGCCACCACCACACTGTCTACATTGGCAACGCACCAGCCCTCTTGGCCCACCAGTTGCACCACTTGCTGTAGTAAAAGGATGCTATCTGCCCCTTTCCAACGCTCTTCTTCAGGGGGGAAGTAGTAGCCAATATCCCGCAGAGCGGCAGCCCCCAGGAGAGCATCCATGATGGCGTGGGTGAGGACATCGGCGTCGCTATGGCCCAATAGCCCCTTTTCGTAAGGGATCCGGATCCCGCCCAGGATCAGGGGGCGCCCCTCGACGAGGCGGTGGATGTCGTAGCCCTGGCCAATGCGCACTTTTCCGGCTCCCTTGGGAAAACCATCGAGACCCTTGTCGACCATCGCCCCCTCCGAGGAGCTAGGGGGATGGGAGTCGAGTAACCGACAAGCAGCTTTTGAGAACGCCTCTTTCTATTCTGCCGGCTCCAGAGGGGAATAGCAGATGGGACAAGACGAACCACTGTAGCAGTCGAAGCAGATGAGGTGAGACTTCCCGTAGGGATTGGCGCAGCGCTTGGCCCACTGATAATCGCTGTAGCTAAGATAAGATCTTTTCCGCAAACGTCACATCTGGCCATCCCGCTTTCTTCTCCTCAAGCTTCTGAATTAAAACACCACACTAGAGAGATGATCCTAATCGATCCCTGAGCCCCAGCTTGAGAGAAACTATCCCCCAGCCCTGTCCAGAAGGGGATCCTGCCGCCCACAGGGGATCCCGTCTTCGAGAGGCGTCCAGCCCGGCTGCCAAAGATCCCGGTTCTTCAGGGTGGCCGCGTTGACCCAGAGGCGCACCTGGGGATCGCAGACGGCTCTGAGCTCGGCAAACACCAGCCCTCCTTCCCCTTGTTGGCGAGCGGTGACCTGAAAATGTCGCCAACCCAGAACAGGCTGAACGGAAGTCCATTTGGAGCCGAGGAGGTGCGGGAAAGGCTGTTTCCGACGGGGTTTGTTGCGAGCCACGGGACGGAGGGTGCGAGCGGGTAAGGGATGAAAGGGACCCAGCTTTCCGGCCATTCCTGAGGACGGCAGCGGGGATCGAGGGGAGCGGCAAAGCCAGCCGAGATCCTGAGTTTCCCTCAGATCCGCCTGTGATCGGTATGTGTGATCGGTATGATCGAGGGGATCCCTTTCCACTCCAGCCTATCCAACCATGGAGCAGCACCGGCAACGGCTTCAGTTCTCTTTCTGGCAGGCAGTCTTGAAGGGGGGCCTTCTGTTTCTGATCCTGGCTGGCCTAATCTTGGGAACAGGCCTGCCCTTGGGAGCGGCAACCGGCCCCACTTTGTCCGGCAAACTTACGGGGCCAGAGTGGCGACAAGCAGACCCGGAGGCCAAGCAGGACTTTTGTCGCAAAGCCTTTCAAGCGTTTCGCGCCTCTCCTTCCCAAAGCTATATCATCAGCTCCAATGTGCAGGCTTTGACCCCAGAAGGTTTGTGTCGGCGCTTGGATCAGTTTTATCAGTATGCCGTCAACGACGAGATCCCCATCAACCAGGCGGCCAATATTGCCCCATTGCTGTTTTCAGACTTACCCCTGGAGCAGCCTTGATCCCTGTGGAGCGCTTGGTCTGCTGGGGACAAAGGCGGCGGGCGAGGATCTGGGCCCAGCTCTCAACAGTTTGGCCGGATCTAGACAGGCGTAGCCAGAGGTTCCGGGGGTGCAGGGAAAGGGAGCTGTTGGAGTTGGGGTTGATGGGGGCGGATCCCCATTGCTTGGCGCATCAAAGCAGGCTTGAGCAGCGGCAAAACCTCCAGTCCCCACAGGCCCAGGCGACGCAAGACCAGCAACGGCCAGCTTCGGTTGGAAAAGAGGCGATTGGCAGCATCGGTTGCAAAAAGAACCAGCGCATTTTCTGGGCGGCGACAGCGCTCGTAGGCTTGTAGCAAAGCCGGATCGCCGGGATCCCGGCCCGCCATTTTGGCTTCGATCAACAGGGCAGCCAAGGCCGCCACATCCCGCATGCCCAGATTCGCTCCCTGCCCCCCCAGCGGATGGGTGGTATGGGCAGCATCCCCCACCAAAGCCAGCCGGGATCCGATATAGGTTTGGGCATGGGCCCGCTGTGGCTCATAACAGGCTCTGGGAGAGGCCGCCAGCAACGCTCCCAACTGGGATCCAAAGCAGGGCCGGATGGCCTGCAAAAACTCAGCCTCAGACAAGCCCATCAGCCGATCTCGATCCGCTTGGCGCACTGTCCAGACGACACAACTGCGATGGGGATCGGGGGTGGGCAAAATGGCGAAGGGGCCGCTGGCCTGAAAGCGCTCGTAGGCCACCTGCTGGTGAGGATGCTCATGGGTGAGGGTGGAAACGATGCACACCTGCCCATAGCCCCAGCAGGATAACGGGATCCCAGCCTGTTCCCGCAGCCGCGAACGGGCCCCATCTGCAACCACCAGCAGAGCAGCCCGCAGGGTTTGCCGGGATCCCTCCTGGGCCAGCTCTACCCGAATGTGATCTGCTGCAGGGGAGAAACTTTGCACCTGGGCGGGGCTGAAAAGGGTTACCGAAGGGCACTCGCGAATGCGCTGCAACAGGGCCTTTTGGGTGATTTGATTTTCCACGACGTAGCCCAGCGCCGGCGCTTGGAGCGTTTCGCGGCACAACTGAGCCATCCAGGGGCTTTCCCCATCAGAGACCTGAATGCGGTGAATGGGAGAGACTCCCCAGGCCTCCATAAGGGGCCATACCCCAATCCGCTGCAGAATGCGGGCTGTCCCCAGAGCCAAAGCGCTGGCTCGGCCATCGGGCCCCACCCCCTGCGAGAGATCCCGCCCCTCGATCAGCCCGACGCGGATCCCGGCCTGGCCCAAAGCGGCTGCTAAGGTGGATCCCACCATCCCAGCTCCGGCAATCACCACTTCAAAATCCAGTCGCCTCGGCGGGACGGTGTCCTCGGCTGTTGTCGGGGCAACGGCGAGCGGGGCAGTGGAAGTGGGCAAAGGGCTCATGGACACTCACGGCAAGTGGGCTCAACCTCCATTCTAAGGTTCCTGCACCTGGCAGGCCGCTAAGGACAAGCGGCAAGTGGGGTCAAAGCGCCACGAGGGATCCCTTTTGATCTCAGCCCCTTTGTTTGCTGCTGCAGGGTGGAATCCCTGTGGGTAGCTGATACATTTACGCTGAACACTGCTGAACATCACTGTTCAACTATGCAGCGATAGCATTCTGCTTGTTTCCATTCGCGTTAGCGGGACGGAGTCCAAACAGAATGGCGGTATCCCGCAAAGCTTTGAGTAGAATACCCAAAGCGCAGTTTCCGTGTCGTCTTACTACCAATTTTCTGCTTTGCTTTGGCTACCATGTTGGCAGACTCGAAAGTAAACAGAAAGATCAACTGGTAGTAATCCATACTGAACATATTATACATTATTTTCAGTATAGTTGAGCTTATTATTGACTAGAGTCATGCTCTTGCCATCTCACTTTTATGCCCAGCTCCATCATTTCCCCGGAAAACCTGCTGGATCTCTGTGAACAGGGTGTGTACAAGGCGTTGGCCGCTGGAGCCGACCAGGCAGAAGTGTTTGCCAACTCAGGCCGGGAAACGGAAGTCACTTTTGAGAAAAATGACCTCAACCTGGCCCGCAGCAGCAGCGAGACCCTGTTCGGCATTCGGGTTTTCTGCGACGGCAGGCTGGGCTTTGCCACCTCCAACCGCCCAGAAGAGTTAGCTGAGACGGCTGCTGAGGCTGTGACCATGGCCAAGGCTTCGCCGGCGGATCCCCTCAACGGGCTGCCGGAGCCCCAACCTTTGCCCCAGGTGCCCTTTGCCCTCGACCCAGGCCTGCTGGAACTGGATGCCGCCGAGCTGACCCAGTTGGGATCCCAATTGCTGGAGTGGGTGCGCTCCAAAGACCCTCGCATCACCATCGACAGCGGCTCCCTCAGCGTGGAGGAAGAGACCCTGGCCATCGCCTCTTCCACCGGCATCCGGGCCAACTACCACAGTGTCGAGGCGGGGGGATCCCTCTTTGGCATGGCCATCGACGGGGACGAGGTGGGCAGCTTTGCCTACGACGGCGACAGTGTGCAGAAGCGGGCCGATCTGGTGCCGGCGCTGGAGCGGGCTTTTGATCGCTTTGTCCAGAAATGCGTGGGCGCGCTGGGGGCTACCGAAGGGGAGAGCTTTCGCGGCCCTATCATTCTCCCTCCAGATGTGGTGGAGGAGTTTCTAGGGGATCTCCTCTTTGTGCTGGGGGCGGATGCGGTGCGCAAAGGCAAAAGCCCTCTGGCGCAAAAAATGGGATCCCGGATCGCCAGCCCGTTACTGACACTGGTTTCCGAGGGGCTGGGCTTGCCCGGCTACCCCATTGAGCCCTTTGACCGCGAAGGGATCCCGCGCCAGATTACCCCCCTGATTCATGAAGGGATCCTCTGCAACTTCATGTACAACAGCTACGAGTCCCGCGCTGCTGGCGTTCCCTCCAACGGCCATGCCACAGGGGGAGCAGGCAGCCTGCCGGGAGTAGGGCCGGCTTGCCTGAGGGTGGCCCCAGGGACAACCCCCCTGTCCGAGCTCTACGCGATGGATCGGGGAGTTATCGTCACCCGCCTCTCCGGCAGCAGCAACCCCATTACCGGTGACTTTTCTGGGGTGGTGAAAGGGGGCTTCTTGGTCAAAGGCGGCGAGAAACGCCCCATCCTGGAGACCACCATTGCCGGCAATCTCTACGATTGTTTGCGCAATATCTCCGCCATTTCCCAGGAAGTAACGGTTTTCAACGGCACGGCTGCCTTTCCCGCCCTGCGCATTGAAGATGTATCCATCACTGCGGGCTAAGTAAAGCTAGGGGTGTCGAGATCCCGGCAACAGCGATTAACCTCATTCCCAAAAGCTGCGGAGTTGTTCCCATGGGCCAGGAGATCACCTGCCTCCGTTTTGGTACTGCAGACTTTGCTCAGTTTGCAGCTCGGCTCCAGCAAGAGACGAAGTTGCTCGAGCGCTGGTTGGCCGGTGCGCCGGGGCTGGATCCGGCTTGTCAGCCCTTTGCCCAGGGATCCCCGGTGGGCGGGTTTGAGCTGGAGGCGTGGCTGGTCACCCCTCAGGGGGATCCGGCCCCGATCAACTCAGCCTACCTGGAAGCGGTGAACGATCCACTGGTGGTGCCGGAACTGGCCCAGTTCAACGTGGAGATCAACAGCCGGCCCCAAGTTTTGGTCGGCTCGGCTCTGCGGCAGTTTCAGCAAGAGCTGGGCCAAACGTGGGATCGCTGCTGCCAGGTGGCCGAACACTTGCAGGTGGGGCTGATGATGATCGGCATTTTGCCTACGGTGCAGCAACGGCAATTGACCCTGAAGATGATCTCGCCCCGCAAGCGTTACCTGGCCCTCAACGAGCAGATCCTGAACTTGCACCGGCGTGAGCAATCCCAAGCGATCCCTTCCCTGGGGCTAGATATCGAAGGACCGACTGGGCGGTTGCGGGTTACCCACCCGGACATCATGCTGGAGGCGGCGACCACCTCCTTTCAAATCCATCTGCAGGTATCCCCCCAACAGGCGGCCCGTTACTTCAACGCTTCCCTGCTCGTGTCAGCCCCCTTGGTGGCGCTGGCGGCCAATTCCCCCTACCTGTTCGGGCACGATCTGTGGGCAGAAACCCGCATCCCTTTGTTTGAGCAGGCCCTAGATGGGCCACCCCCGCCCTCCCCCACCCACTGCCCCCGCGTCACCTTCGGGCAAGGCTATGTACAGGGATCCCTGATGGAGCTGTTTTGGGAAAATGTGCATCGCTACCCGGTGGTGCTGCCGCAAACGTTGGCCGCCTCTCCCTGGGAGCTGGCCCATCTGCGCCTCCACAACGGCACCATCTGGCGCTGGAACCGACCCCTGATCGGCTTGGATCCCGTTCCCCACTTGCGCATCGAACAGCGGGTGGCAGCGGCAGGCCCAACCCTACCCGACATGATCGCCAACGCGGCTTTCTACTTTGGTCTGGTGCAAGCCTTGGGATCCCAGCCCGTTTCCCCCGAGCAGGAGCTAAGCTTTGCCCAGTGCCGCGCCAATTTCTACACGGCTGCCCGCTTCGGCCTGGAGGCCCCCATCACTTGGCTCAAGGGTTGGCAGGGATCCCTGCGCCAATTGCTGCTGGAAGAGCTGATCCCCCAAGCAGAGGCGGGTTTGGTTCAACTGGATCTGGCCCCCTCCGATATTCAGGAGTACCTGGGCATTCTCCGCGCCCGGGTGGAGTCGGGGCAGAATGGGGCCACCTGGCAGCGCCGCTACGTGGCTCGGCATGGTAAAGATATGCAACAATTGACCTGTGCCTACTGGGAACGGCAGCGGCAAGGCCAACCGGTACACACCTGGGATCTCAGCTAGGGCTCTCCCCACAGCCAGTTGCACCAGCGGTGGGCCACCGCAGCGGCAGGGTGGACCCTTGCTCAAATTTCGAGCGGGCAGATTCTTGCTCAGAGGGTCTTTCGCGACCCGAGCTACCGCAGCGAAACGGTTCATTTGGACTCCCGCTCCCTCCCACTCTAGGGCCGGAAGCCAGAAGTTTGAATCAAGCCTCTTAGCCCAAACAGCATGCTCACCGTCCTCGATCATTTACCGGATCAACTGCTGGATCTAGAGGCCCATCAGCTTTACGACCGATTGGGTGGGCCAACCCTCATCCATCTGCCGGGGCGACGGGATCCCGCCCTGTTTGTGTCCGTCCTGCTGCACGGCAACGAAACCACCGGTTGGCAGGCGGTGCGGCAGCTCCTCCGCCACCACGCCCAGCGGGAATTGCCCCGTTCTCTTTCCCTTTTCATTGGCAACGTGCAGGCTGCCCGCCACCGGCAACGGCGGCTAGATGGCCAACCGGACTACAACCGCATTTGGGGCCCCGGCTCCACCCCCGAGCACGCCATGGCCCAGGCCGTCCTGCAGCAAATGCAGCAGCGGGGCGTTTTTGCCAGCGTCGATATCCACAACAACACGGGCACCAACCCCCACTACGCCTGTGTCAATCACCTGGATGCCCCTACCCTGCACCTGGCCACCTTGTTTGGGCGCACCGTCCTCTATTTCACCAAGCCAGAAGGGGTGCAGAGCATGGCCTTCGGGCGCTTCTGCCCGGCGGTGACCCTGGAGTGTGGCAAGCCGGATCAACCCCACGGCACCCAGCATGCCTACGAATTCTTGGAAGCCTGCCTTCACCTGTCGGCGATCCCGCAGCGCCCTGTCTTCCGCCAAGATATCGACCTGTTCCACAGCGTCGCCATTGTCAAAATCCCGGATCAGGTGAGCTTCAGCTTTGGGGAAGAGGATGGCAACCAAGAGGGATCCCCCTCCCACATCCGCTTCCCGCCGGATTTGGATCTCCTCAATTTTCGGGAGCTTCCCCCCCACACCCCCATTGGCTGGACGAACAACGGCTTCCACCTGGAGGTGCAAGACGAGCAGGGCCAAAATGTGGCGGATCGCTTTTTCTATGCCTGCAATGGAGAAATTCGCACCAGCGTGCCCATCATGCCGGGCATGCTCACCCTCAACAGCCGCATCATCCGCCAAGACTGCCTCTGCTACCTGATGGAGCGCTACCCCCTGGCCGGCTGAGCCGGGCTGCCAATTTCCGATCCCCAAACCAGAACGGGTAGTGCTCCGCACCGCTGCGCTAACAGTACCCGTCTACCGAGGGATGGTGGGTACGCTAACGTGGGACAGAGCGACCCCGCAAGCCCTATCCTGAAAACTGCCAACGGCACGCTGAGCCCACGGGATCCCTATGTTGCGCCTGCTGCGGATCGAGAACTTTGCCCTGATCGAGCAATTGGAGATCCCCTTTCGAGCGGGGCTAAACGTGCTCACCGGAGAAACCGGGGCCGGCAAATCCATCATCCTCGATGCGCTGGATGCAGCTCTAGGAGGTACAGCTCGGGCTCTGCGAACTGGCAGCGAACGAGGTCTGGTGGAAGCGATCTTCAGTCCTAATCCTGAACTGCAAGCCTGGCTAGAACAAGAGCACATCGACCCCCTAGAGGAGGGCCTGGTTTGTAGTCGCGAGCTGGTGTTGCGCAACGGCAAGCTCACCAGCCGCCTGCGGGTGAATGGGGTGCTGGTGAACAAAGCCCAGATGCTCAACCTGCGGGCCAAATTGGTAGAGATCACTGCCCAGGGGCAAACCGTTCAAATCCAATCTCCCCAAACCCAGCGCCGTTGGCTGGACGACTTTGGCGGCGAAGAGTTGTTGCGAACACGGGCAGAGGTGGCTGCCCTTTACCAAACCTGGAACCAACTGAAAACAGAGGTGGAATCCCGCCGGCAAAGCCAACAACTGCGCCTGCAACGGCTAGACCTGCTGGAGTTTCAAGCGCAAGAGCTGGCCGCCCTGCGCCTGGAGGATCCCGACGAAATGGCCAAGCTGGAGCGGGAACGGGAGCGCCTGGCCCACCGCGTGGAACTGCAACAGCAAAGCTACGAAGCTCACCAATTGCTCTATCAAAACGACAGCGGCTCACCGGCCATCGCCGATCTGTTGGGCCAGGTAGAACGGTTGCTCCAGACCATGACCCAGCGGGATCCCGACCTAGCCCCTCTGGCGGAAATGGTCAGCAGCGCTCTCATTCAGGTGGAGGAGGTGGGGCGGGAGCTGGTTCGCTACGGCGAGACGCTGGAGGCAGATCCCGGTCGGTTGAACAAAATTGAACGGCGCTTGGCGCAACTCAGACAAGCCTGCCGCAAATACGGCCCGACCTTGGCCGAGGTGATGGCCCATGCGGAGCGGGTGCAGACGGAGTTGGCCCAACTGCGAGGAGACAACACCGACCTAGAGGAATTGCAGGTGCGGCTGGACAAAGCTGCCCAAGACCTGGAGCGCCATTGCCAGGTGCTCTCTCAACTGCGGCAACAAGCGGCCTGTCAACTGGAAAAGGCCCTCATAGAAGAGCTCAGCCCGCTGGGGATGAGCGCAGTGCAATTCCGGGTGCAGATCCAACCCGGCCCCCCGACAGCAGAGGGGGTGGATCAGGTGAGCTTTTGGATTAGCCCCAACCCGGGTGAGCCTCTTCAACCTTTGGCCAGCATTGCCTCGGGCGGCGAGATGAGCCGTTTTCTGCTGGCCTTGAAAGCCGTATTCAGCCGCATCGATCCGGTGGCCACCATGGTTTTCGACGAGATCGATACCGGCGTGTCGGGCAAAGTGGCGCAAGCCATCGCCACCAAGCTGCACAGCATTGCCCGAGATCACCAGATCCTCTGCGTCACCCACCAACCCCTGATCGCTGCCCTGGCGGATCACCACCTGAGGGTTCACAAGGTGGTGCACCAAAAACGAACTTCTGTGCGGGTGGAGCTTTTGGGAGAACGAGAACGCCGCGAAGAACTGGCCCAACTTACTGCCGGCCACTCCGCCCAAGAAGCGATGACGTTTGTGGAGGCTCTTCTCAACCAAGCAGCTCAACTGCGCAAGCAGCAACTGGCCAGCCCCGCTTGACTCTCCTTCTGGGAAAGGGGAGGGGGGTGAGGGCCTCACCCGCCCAAGAACAGCTCCAGCACCTCAGGATTGCTCAGCAGGTTGGGGCCAGTATCCTCAAAGCGGTTTTCTCCCGTGGACAAGACATAGCCCCAGTCCGCCATCTTCAGGGCCTGCTTGGCATTCTGCTCCACCATGAGGATGCTGATGCCGAGACGGTTGATCTCTTGCAGGAGGGCGAAGGTCTGTTCTATGTACAGCGGTGACAGGCCGGCGGTCGGCTCATCCAGCAACAACAACTGCGGCTCCACCATCAACGCTCGCCCTATGGCCAGCATCTGCCGTTGTCCACCCGATAGGGATCCCGCCGCTTGGCGTCGTTTCTCTTTCAGGGGTGGAAACAGCTCATAAACCCGCTCCAGTTGGGCGGCAGGGTTGTCGCGTCGGATGAAGGCCCCCATCTCCAGGTTCTCTTGCACGGTGAGGGAAGGGAAGACATTGTTGGTCTGGGGCACAAAGCCGATTCCCCGTCGCACCAGTTGCTCGGCAGGCAAGTGGGTGATGTCGGATCCCTGAAACAGCACTCGGCCTGAGCGGATGGTGGCCAAGCCAAATAAGGATTTCAGCACCGTCGATTTGCCGGCTCCATTGGGGCCGATGATCACCACCATTTGCCCAGGGTTCACCTTCAGGTGGATCCCTTTGAGGATGTCCACCCCCCGGTAGCCGCTGTAGAGATCTTGGATGTCCAGCAAAGGGGTCATGAGAGGGATCCCTCCGAAGGCAGAGGGGAGGGTTGGGGTGGGTTTAGGGAGTCGGCCAGTGCCACAGATCCCAAATAGGCCTCCCGCACGGCTGGGTTTTGTTTGATCTCCTCCATGGATCCCTGGGTGAGAACCTTGCCGGCAGCCATGACCACCACATGGTCGCAGAGACGGGTCACCAGATCCAGGTCATGCTCGATGATGCAAAAGGTGCAGCCCCGCTCGCGGTTGAGATACTCGATAAAGCGCATCAAATCCGCCAGCAGGGTGCGGTTGACGCCGGCCCCCGGTTCATCCAGCAGGATCACCCGCGCATCGGTCATCAAGGTACGTCCCAGTTCCAGGAGTTTTTTTTGCCCGCCGGAAAGGGTGATGGCCAGTTGATCCCGCAGATGGATCAGGTTCAGCCGTTCCAGAACCTCTTCGGCCCGAGCTTGCAGGTTGCGTTCTTGTCGTTGCACCCGCCGCCAACCGAACCAAGTGGCGAACAGGTTTTCCCCTATCTGGTTGGGGGGAACCACCATCAAGTTCTCCAAGACGGTCATGCGGCCAAACTCCCGCGGGATCTGAAAGGTGCGCACCAGCCCTCGACGGAACAGATGGTGAGGGGGCAGGCCGGTGATGTCTTCCCCATCTAGCCAGATGCGCCCGCTGCTGGGCCGAATAAACCCGGCGATGATGTTAAAGAGCGTGGTCTTCCCTGCCCCATTCGGGCCGATCAAGCCCGTAATCCGACCGGTTTCGATGCGGAAGGAACAGTGATCCACCGCGCTAATGCCGCCAAACCGCTTGGAGATGTCGTCGATAACAATCACGCCGCTGCCTTGGGAAAACCCCGCCGACCGATGAGTTCAGTATTTCTCAAAATATAATGAGCCCAATGGCCGAGTTTGCCCATTATCCTTCCTGGATTCCTACAGGGGCAACTGCCTTTGGAGGCCGCAGCCAGCCCTACAGCAGCCAAGGAACGGGCGAGATCCTGAGTCTGGCCCGCCTGTTTCCCGGAGCCATCTTTTCTTGAGGGAGTGGGGAACGCTTTGAGGTGAGCCAACGTCTGACTGCTACGGTTCAACACTTGCTTGACTTTTGGGATCTGAGTTCTACTTTCTCTTCCCTCACAGGAGGTTGTTGGTTATGTCTCCCATGAACAAACTCACCCGACGGGCCTTTGCGGCGGCGGCTGCCCTGACGGCTGCTGCTCTTGCCACCACTCTGCTGCCCAGCACGGCTCAGCAGGCCACTCAGGGGCCGGTCAAAATCGGGGCCTTGATGTCTCTTACCGGGGATCTGCAGGCCTTCGGGGAAAACTGCCTCAAAGGGATCAAGCTGGCGATTGACCAAATCAACGCCGCCGGTGGCATTTTGGGATCCCCTGCCCAAGTGGTCGAAGCGGATGACCAGACGTCGGCTCAGCCGGCTATCGACGCAGCTCAGCGGTTGGTCAACGTGGAGAAGGTGGCCGGCATTATCGGCGCCTTGGGCAGTGGCATCACCATCCCGGTGGCCACGACGGTTTCTGTTCCCAATCGGATCCCGCAAATTTCCCCCGCTTCCACCGCCCCCACCATCACCACTCTGGAGGACAACGATTTTCTGTTTCGCACGGTTCCTTCCGACGCCTACCAAGGGGTGGCCTTGGCCCAGATCACCCGTGAAGAGAAGCTGGAGCGCCTGGCCATTATTTACATTAACAACGACTACGGCCAGGGCCTGGCCGACAGCTTTAAGACGGCTTTTGAAAAGCGGGGCGGCACCATCACCAAGTCGGTTCCCTACGAGCCCGGCAAGGCTTCCTACCGCAGTGAGCTGACCCAACTGAAGGAAGGGGATCCCCAGGCGTTGGTGCTGATTGGCTACCCCGAAAACGGTGTGGTCATTTTGCGGCAAGCTTTGGAAGAAGGACTGTTTGACCGCTTTGTCTTCACCGATGGCATGCGCTCTCCCGACGTGGCAGCCCAGGTGGGAGCCGAAAAGCTAGAGGGATCCATCGGCGTTTCGCCTCAGGCCCTCACCGATAGCAAGGCTTACCAAATCTTTGCCGAAGCCTACAAAGCCGCCTACGGGGAGCTGCCCCCCACCCCCTACATCGACACCGCCTACGATGCCGCTTTTGTCCTGGCTCTGGCCATTCAGAAAGCCGGCAGCACCGATGGCACTGCTGTTCGGGATGCTTTGCGGGAAGTGGCCAATCCCCCCGGCACCGAGATCCTGCCCGGAGAGTGGGCCAAGGCGGTGGAGCTGATCGGCAAAGGGGAAGACATCTTCTACACCGGCGCCTCTGGATCCATCAACTTCGATGAGAATGGGGAAGTTGCCGGAACCTTTGCCCACTGGACTTTCCAAGGGGGGAAGGTGGTGGATCTGAAGGTGTTTGAGCCGGAGAGCTGATTTTCCCCTGCGGCTCCTGAGTGGGGGTCGGTTTCTCCTTCTGAGCTCCATCAAGACAATCCAGACGAGCAAGACGGGCCTGCACAGAGTACCCTCTGCAGGCTTTTTTGTGGGCCTGGGCCGCGCGGCTGTACGTCCCCAGCAGGGATCCCTCCCCATCACGTAGCTTTTTTTGCGGCAACTCAGCGGAGGGCAAAGCAGGCTAAAGTGTCGGCAAACTCCTCCTCCCCGGAGTGGCAGCTCTGCTCGGCTTCGGGTTTGCTCCAGCCGTCCTGGCTCAGACTTCCCACACCCAGCAGATGGCGATCCTGAACGGCAACGCCACCACCCTGCAAAGCAACGTCCTGCAAAACACCGTCCTGATCCTGCCCAACGTTCCCCCACAACAGTACGCCGACAGTTGGGGCTGGAGGAGCAGCCGCTCTTTGCCTCCCACTCCTGCTCCCATCACCGTCGTCATCCTCAACTCCCAAGTCAACCTAGCTGCCGAGGAAGTCGAGCCGAGGTCTTGCGGCCAGCGCTGTAGGGGATCCCTGCGCCTGCCTTGAGCGGGGGAGGCTGCTTTTTGCACTCCAGACTGCCCAAGTCCGCAATCCGGTTCGCGGCCACGCTCGGATCTGGGTGGATGGGGATTGATATAATCCAGGGCAATTGTCCGCTGCTGGGCGGCAGAGGGTTTTAACGCAAGCTTGGCCCGGCTCTGCAATCTTGCTTTTTGGTGTGCGAGGGATCCCCATGAATCGTTCCAGGCAACTTCGCCCTTGGCTAACTTCAGCGCTCACCCGCGGGATGGTGCTCTGCACCGCTTTTGCGTTTGCTGAAGCGTCCCGTAGCGCTCTGCTGATGGGATCCCCGGCTTGGGCGCAATCGGTTCCTCAGCCCGGCACCCTTGACCTGCGCACCGGTGGCGACACCCCCGCCCAGCCCTCCCCCACCCCACCCCCCACTGCCGGCGAGCCAGAAGTGTTGGTAGCGGAGGTAGTGGTTGAGGGCACTGAAGATCCGGAGCTGATCAACCGGGTTTACAGCGTCATCCGCACCCGCGCCGGCGAGGTTTCCACCCGATCCCAGTTGCGGGAAGACATCAATGCCGTGTTTGCCACCGGATTGTTTGCCGATGTGCGGGCAGTGCCTTCCGATACGCCTTTGGGGGTGCGGGTCACCTTTGAGGTCAAGCCCAACCCCATTCTCAAAGCGGTGCGCACAGAAGGGGCGAAAGTTCTGGATCCGGAAGTGCTGCGGGCCGCCTTTGCCGACCAGGAAGGGCGGGTGCTCAACTTCGGCGAGCTGCAATCGGCGGTGGCCGAGATCGAGCAGTGGTACGCCGACAAGGGCTACGTGCTGGCCAAAGTGACGGATGTGCGCTCCTCTGAAGACGGCACCATCACCCTGGAAATCGCCGAGGGGGTGATCGAGGATATTCGCGTTCAGGGCAACACCAAAACCCGTGACTTCATCATCACCCGCGAGTTGAAGTCCAAGCCGGGGGATGTGTTTAACCGCAACCAAATCCAGGAAGACCTGCAGGCGGTTTTTAATCTCAACCTGTTTCAGGACGTGAATGTGGGGCTCAACCCCGGCCAGGATCCCGACAAGGTGGTGGTGGTGGTGAACGTGGAAGAACGTCGCACCGGTACCTTGGGCGGCACCATCGGCGTCAGCTCCGCCACAGGGGTCTTCGCCGGCCTCAACGTCTCCGAACAAAACTTGGGCGGCAACAACCAAAGTGCCAGCTTCAACGTGCAGGTGGGCACCAACGAAACCCTCTTCGATTTGAACTTCACCGACCCGCGGATTGCCACGCTGGACATTCCCACCTCCTACAACGTCAACATCTCCAACCAGCAGAGCTCCAGCTTTGTCTTTAATGAGGGATTCACCCTGCCCAATGGGGATCCCGTGCGCATCAACCGTCTTGGCGGCGGGGTGACTTTCTCTCGCCCGATTGGGGGCAATTGGCGGGCCAGCTTGGGCACCCGCATCCAATTTGTAGAAGCTCGCAACAGCAACGGGGAGCAGCAGCGCTTCGATGTGCTGGGCAACCCGATTACCTTCAGCGAGAGCGGCCAAGACAGCTACACCACCCTGCGCCTCGGCCTCATCAACGACGCCCGCGACAACCCCAACAGCCCCAGCCAGGGCTCGGTCTTTCGCATCTCCACAGAACAGTCGGTACGTCTGTTTCAAAATGGCTTGAATGCCAACCGCCTCGAGGCCGGCTACAGCCAGTTCATTCCCGTCAACCTGTTTGAAACCCGCAGCGAGCGACCGCAGGTATTGGCCTTTGATGTGCGAGCAGGCACGACCATCGGCGACTTGGCTCCCTACGATGCTTTCCCCATCGGTGGGGGCAGCTCGGTGCGGGGCTTTTTCGAGGGGGGTATCGGTTCCGGTCGCAGCTTTGCCACCGCAACCGCCGAATTGCGCTTTCCCATTTTCGACCCGGTGGGGGCAGTGGTCTTTGCCGACTACGGCACCGATTTGGGCAGTGGAGCTGCCGTGGCCGGCAATCCTGCCCTGGTGCGCAACAAGCCGGGCAGTGGTTTGGGGCTGGGGGTCGGCATTCGCATCCAATCTCCCTTGGGGCCGTTGCGCATCGACTACGCGGTTGGGCAAGGCGGAGCCGGCCAAGGCCAACTGCATTTCGGCATTGGCGAGAAGTTCTAACTTGGCCGTGGATTTCCCTGCCGGCTTGCTATCTTGGGAGCAGGTGCTCGTAATGGAAGCAACCCATGAAACAGCGACTCGGCCTACCTTTCCCCAAGGGATCCCTGGTGTTCTTGCTGTGTTTGAGCCTGGCCCTAGCCGGGTGTGGGCCACTGGCGCGTCTGGGCATCGGCACAACTCCCATCGCCACCGTAGAGCAAAATCCCTCCCGCTACACCGATGTGTATGTCCGCGGTCGCGTGGTCAACCAGATAGGAGTGTTCGGCCAGGGCGTGTATGAGATCCAAGACAACAGCGGTTCCCTTTGGGTCATCACCGACAAGGGGCTGCCGGCCATGAACAGCACAGTGACCGTGCGCGGTAAGGCCCAAGAGGGGATTGTGGTGGGAGGACGCAGCTTCGGGGTCTCGTTGGTGGAAGCCGAGCGCTTCTAGCCTGCCCCCAAAGCCAGCACCGAAACACGGCCTGCCAAGGTTTTGGCAATCTGCTTCAAGGCCCGGGCTGAAGCCGACTCAGGTTGGCCGATGACAATAGGCGTACCCATATCTCCCCCTTGGCGCAGGGCGATTTCCAGCGGGATCCGCCCCAGCAGCGGGACACCAAGCTCGCGGGCCGTGGTCTCTCCCCCTTCTGAGCCGAAAATATCGTACTGGCGATCCGGCAGGTCGGGCGGGATGAAGTAGCTCATGTTTTCCACAATGCCCAGGATGGGCACCCCCAACTGCCGAAACATGTTCAAGCCCTTGCGGCTGTCCAGCAGGGCCACCGATTGGGGCGTGGTGACGATCACAGCTCCTGCCAGCGGCACTGCCTGCACTAGGGTCAATTGGGCATCGCCGGTGCCGGGGGGCATATCCACAATCAAGTAGTCCAACTCTCCCCACTGCACCTGATAGAGAAATTGCCGGATCACCCCGTTTAACATTGGCCCCCGCCAGATCACCGGCTGATCCCGTCCCACCAAGAGGCCCATCGACACCATCTTGACGCCGTAATTTTCCAGGGGGAAGATATCCTCGCCGCCGTCCTCCCGTTTTTGCACAACCAGAGACCGATCCTGCAGGCCCAGCATCAGCGGCACATTGGGACCGTAAATATCGGCATCCAGCAGCCCCACCCGGGCCCCGCTTTGGGCCAGCGCCACCGCCACATTCACCGACACCGAGGTTTTGCCCACGCCCCCCTTGCCGCTGGAAATGGCGATGATGTTGCGCACACCGGGGATGGACTGGCGATTCGGCAGGGAAGGGGAACGGGGGGTTTCCGCCGTTACCGTAACATCAATGGCTTCGATGGGGGCCAGCTGGCGGATGGCAGCTTTGCACTCCTCCACAATGAATTCTCGCAAAGGGCAGGCCGGCGTGGTCAGCACCAGGGTAAAGGCCACTCGCCCAGGCTCGACGCGAATATCCCGGATCATGTTCAGTTCCACCAGGCTGCGGCGCAGCTCCGGATCTTGAACAGGGCGCAACGCTTCAAGGATGGCAGCAGCATCAAGGGTGGAGGTGGTCATGGAATCGGAAGGCTCAGCGGGTCAGTCCATATTTCACTCTAATCGGTTTTTCTCGGGTTCTTGCCGGCAGGGAAGGACAGCTCCAAAACGGGCTGCCACGCTAGTCCTGGGCAAGCAGGCTGGCCGAGGCTGATTCTGGTTGGAAGACAACGCTGTTGGCCGACGGGGGAGGGCAATTGTGCAAGCGCTGAGTGGGAGTTGGCTTGTGGTTGGGGCTGACGTTCTTGGCGCAGTTGATCCCTCTGCTGGAAAAGAGTGGATCCCGTCGCTTCTCAATCCGGGACGAGCGCGCCCACCGGGCCGTACCAACTCTCTCTTGTGGCTTGCCCTGGGATCCCTTCTGCCGTTACTTTTCTCGGTCACCCTACCTGCCTTGTGCGGTGAGTCCTCTGGGCCCCTGCCGCTGCCCCCACCACGCTGCGCGTCCAAAAGATGCTGCCTGGGCGTTCTGTCCACAACAAGAATAAACTGTGGTCTGTTCTCGTGCCGGTATCTCAGGAAATTCAAGGAATTGGTTGTGAAGCCAGGCAAAAGTATGGAAATCCGTCCTGCCACCGCCTTAGATGTGCCCGTTTTGTTTGACCTCATCTGCGCCTTGGCCGAGTACGAGAAGCTGAGCCACCTGGTAACGGGATCCGCCGATCTGTTGCACCACTACTTGTTCGGCCCAGAGGCTTTGGCCTCGGCATTGCTGGCAGAAGTGGAGGGGCGAGCGGTGGGCTTTGCTCTCTATTTCCGCAATTTTTCCACGTTCCTGACCCGACCAGGGATTTACCTTGAGGATCTGTTCGTGTTGCCGGAGTTTCGCGGCAGAGGCATTGGCAAAGCGCTCTTGGCGCGGGTGGCTCAGGAGGCGGTGGCCAAAGGATATGGGCGGCTGGAGTGGATGGTTTTGGATTGGAATCAGCCGGCGATAGAGTTCTATCGACGCATGGGTGCCCAGCAACATCCCGAATGGATTCTCAACCGCGTGGTGGGTGCTGATTTGGAGGCTCTGGCTCGGCTGGCTGAGGATCCCTGTCGATCTTGAGCAAGCTCCCCTCTGTTACAGACCCTAGCATTCGTGACATCCTCCCGGCGCTCGTCCTACGGACAGAGCGCGGGCTTCCCTTGGCGTCAGCGGGATGGAGTCTTTACCTCACGGTTGGGTATTCCTACCCCACGCCACTTGTCTAGGTCTACGACCCCCGACAGAACAACTGGACAGGTGGTTTCCCTTCCCCAGCATTCCTGGGTACTAAAAAGATAATAGTATAGCATGCAGGGATCCATGTATCCCGACGCTAACCCTGCGGGTAGAGCGCGGGGCTTGTTGCCCCTGCACCCCCGTTGGTTAAACATTAGGTTGCCCAGGAAAGGGATCCCAGCGGCACTCACGTTGTATTATTGGCTACTTCAGCCGGCAGGTCGAGCCTCTTTTGGGGAATCGGGCTAGATTGGATCCCACTGTTGATTTCTGCTGTCCACTTCTAGGGTTCTGGCGGCATGAGTTCTCCGGCCATCCAGTGGTATCCCGGCCATATTGCCAAGGCGATCGGCCAGTTGCGGGAAGAGTTGCAGCGGGTGGATGCAGTCATCGAGGTGTTGGATGCGCGGATCCCGTTGGCCAGTCGTCATCCTGAGCTGGGCCGGTGGCTGGGGGAAAAACCTCGCCTCCTGGCTCTGAACAGGGCGGACTGCATTGAGGCTGGGGATCTGAAAGCTTGGCAGGAGTATTTTTTACGGCAAGGGATCCCTGTCTATCCCACCAATGGCCGCTCAGGAGAAGGGGTGAATCGCCTCAAGCAGGCGGTCTTGCAACTGGGGCAATCGGTCAATATGCGGCGTCAACAGCGGGGAATGCGACCGCGGGCCGTTCGGGCGGTGGTGGTGGGCTTTCCCAATGTGGGCAAATCTGCTTTGCTGAATCGACTGTTGGGGCGGCGGGCAGCTGAGAGCGCAGCACGTCCTGGGGTGACGCGGCAACTGCGGTGGGTGCGGCTGGGGGGAGAGTTGGATCTGTTGGACTCGCCGGGCATCCTACCGCCCTCTCTGCCGGATCAACAGGCGGCCTCTCTATTGGCCATCTGCGATGACATCGGCGAAGCGGCCTACGATCCCGAACGGGTGGCGGCCTACTTTTTGGATCACGTGCTGAGGGTGCAGCCCCAAGCCGGATCTCTCTTGCAAAAGCGCTACGGTTGGCCGGATCCGATCCCTCCCGGTGGTGCCGCAGTGCAGGAGTTGGCCGAGCGGCGGTATCAAGGGGATCCCCAGCGGGCGGCACGGCAAGTTCTCAACGACTACCGCAAGGGCTTGCTGGGGCCGCTGGCCTTGGAACTTCCTCCCAATGCGTGAGCCCCTTAGAAGAAATCACGAAAGAAAGTCACGTTGTTGCTATGCCCACGGCAGGGAAACCGCTGCTGTGGGGCGTTGACTTTTCCCGAAACTGTCTACACTTGTCCCCAACCGGGATCCAGCCTCTGTTTCCAAGGCCGATACACCTTGAAGTAGACAACGGAACCCACTTGTCTGGCCAAGGCTTTGATGCAAGTGTCTCCACCCATACAGCGCTGGCAAACGGGATGGTTCACCTGCAGACGATTGAACCCCCGCCGCAGCGCACAGGCCGGTTGGCCCCGCAAAATCTCGGCCAGGGATCCCCCCAGCGTCACTTGCCCCAGCGGGATTTGCCCTTCATAGTCCTTGCAACAGGGCACCACCGTGCCGTCGTAGAGGATCCCCGCCTGACCGGAAGCGCCATTGCAGTATCCCCAGCGAGCTGGGATTACCCGGTCTGTCTCCACGTTGCCCCAACTGTCCAAGGGAAACGTTTCCAAAACCAAGCGGGGATGGATGCGGATCTGCTGCCAGCGGCCCGGTCGGTAAGTAGCAATCCGGGCTTCTACCCAATCGAGAGCCGGTGCATCCGGGATCCCTTGCAAAGCTCGTCTGGCCCAAGCCGAGAGCTGAGCGCGCATCTGCTGTGCAGAATCGATCACCGAAAGAGCCTTATGCGGCACCAAAAACGGGTGGGGGCTAGTATCCAGGAATTTGAGATGCACCTGCGTAGGGCTGGAGGAGCGCAAGTGCACCTGCAGAAATTGGGTAATCCCAGCAAAGTAGCGCTCCGGCGTGAGGCGGGGAGGTGCTCCGCGAATGCTGAAGGTAACTGGATCGGGAGTTTGCAGGGAAATGGTTAGCTTAGCAAAGGGGCTGCGGTTCAGCTTTTCAATGTGCTCCGGCCAGAGGGCAAAGGTGCTGCCGTTGCTGGTCAGGTGCAGGCGAAGGCCAAGCTCAGCGGCCCTGCGAATACCCTCGAAAAGGTATGGGTAGAGCAGCGGCTCCCCCATCAGGTGAAAAGCCATCACGCGGGCCAGCCCTGTTGCCGCTACTTCCTCCAAAATCTGCTCCAGCAGAGCGGGCTCCATGTGCCCCCGCCGCCGTTGCATGATCCCATCTGGACAAAACTCGCACTTAAAGTTGCAAACGTTGGTCACCTCTATGTGCAGGCGTTCCAGTTGGGGAATAACAGCAGACATTAACGGCAGACATAGAGAGGGCCGGAACAAGTCGAGGGCAAATAGCGGATCCCCCACAAGCGCTAGGTAGTGATACGCTGTTTATCAGGTTAGATCCGGAGCGGAGCCATCGCAATGCTGAAATGCACCACTCGCCACGTCCACATTTTTGCCGGTGAAGTTACTGCAGACAACAACTTCGTGCCCCGCGACGACCTGTTTACCCTCGATGTGGATCCGGACAACGAGCTGGTCTGGACTGATGCTGCCCTGCAAAAGGTCTATGCCCGTTTCGAAGAGTTGGTGGAAGAATACCGGGGGCGAGACTTGACCGAGTACAATATCCGCCGCATTGGGTCTGACCTGGAACATTTCATCCGCTCCCTGCTCAAGCAAGGGGAGATCGCCTATAACCTGCAGGGGCGTGCCCCCAACTTCAGCATGGGCTTTCCCCAGATCCCTGCTGAAGAAATTGTCGGCCAATACATCCCCAAGGGCTAGCTCTTTGCCGGTTCTGGACGGAGTTTTTGATTGTTCTGCATCTAAGGCTTTTACCCATCTGATTGTCGGAGCGTTTCCCCATGTCTGGAGAACCCACCCCCGAGGCCGCTGCTGCCGAGAAACCCGCTGAAGCTGCCAAGCCTGCTGCTGAGGATTCCCCCAAAGCCGCTGCGAAAAAAGTTGCTAAGGAAGAAAAGCCCTTCGAGCAACAGATCACGGAAGAGGTGATCCCGGCGGCCATTGCGGCTTTTCAAAAGCGCGGAGTCAGCGATCTGGAGCTGCGCCTGGAAGGCAAGACGCTGGTCGGCGCGTTTGCAGGAGGCAAGAAGCAATTTAGCGTGCTGTTTGCTGAGGGATCCTTGAATGGCCGCAAGTTCTTCCGCTGTACCACCGAAGGATCCCCGGCCAGCACCATCGAGTCTTTTATGATTGACGAGCGGCGCGTGGATGTCAACCTATTCGTGTTTTATTTGGTGCAGCGCCTTTACGCTCAACAGTGGTATTGAGTTCGCGTGACCTTGAAGGATCCCTGGCTACCCCTAGCCGGAGAGAGTAAGCCTGCTCGCAAGAGACGAGGGGAGGTGCAGCCGGCTGCAGTTACCGTAAAGCCAGGATCCATCCGGCCATGTTCTTTGGCATGCCCACGAGCCCAGAACGGGCACCTTGGCTGCCGCCTTCCCGGAAGATGAGCTGCGCACTTGGCTCGAAGAACGGTACCGCCCCAGCGGGATCAGCCGTTCATAGTCGCGTTTCAGGTTAGGGTGAGAGGCCTGGGCTACTGATCGCGCCAGCGGGACGGAGTCCTTGAAAAGCCTTCTGGCCCCGTGCATTCAACGTTTCTAGTTTGAATCGAAATGCCCATAATTGCCCAGAGGGCTGCTCCCGTAGATCAGGTTCCTGAGCAAATGGCGCCGCTTGAGCCTGAACCCAGTCTGCCCAGAGGTTATCTAAAGTGAGGATCCCTAATTGTGGGGATCCCTTGCCATTGGGAGGGATGTTCTGTCGAGGCCAAAAAGATTATCGTTTGTAAAGAAAGCTAAGGCGGTGCTACGGGAGGTCTCGAAATGTACATCGTGCAGATTGCGTCTGAATGCGCCCCGGTTATCAAGGCGGGGGGACTGGGGGATGTGGTGTACGGCCTCAGCCGCGAGCTGGAGGTGCGGGGCCACTGTGTCGAGCTGGTTTTGCCCAAGTACGACACGATGCGCTACGACCAGATCTGGGGTTTGCACGACGCCTATCGCGATCTCTGGGTGCCCTGGTACGGGGGAGCCATTCACTGCTCGGTGTACTGCGGCTGGGTGCATGGCCGCCTTTGCTTTTTTATTGAGCCCCACTCGGGCGATAACTTCTTCAATCGCGGGTGTTATTACGGCTGCCCGGATGACAACATGCGTTTTGCTTTTTTCAGCAAGGCGGCTCTAGAGTTTCTCCTACAAAGCAACAAGCGCCCCGACATCATCCATTGCCACGACTGGCAGACAGGGTTGGTACCGGTGCTGCTGTTTGAGATCTACAAGTACCACGGCATGGGAAACCAGCGGGTGTGCTACACCATTCACAACTTCAAACACCAAGGCTTTGGCGGCCCAGAGATTCTTTGGGCTACCGGCCTCAACCGCGAACCCTATTACTTCCACTACGACCGTTTGCGCGATAACTTCAACCCCTTTTCTCTCAACTTTATGAAGGGGGGAATTGTCTTTTCCAACTTCGTTACTACGGTTTCTCCCAATCACGCGCTGGAGGTGCAATTTGGCGACTACGGCTATGGACTTGGCCATACCCTCTACTTGCACCGGCACAAGTTTCGCGGCGTTTTGAATGGCATCGATTACGACATTTGGAACCCGGAGATCGACCGCTTTATCCCCGTGCGCTACACTGCTCAAACGCTGGAAAATAAAGCTAAAAACAAAAAAGCTCTGCGGGATCGGCTGCTACTGCAGGATGTTGACAAGCCTATCGTGGCCTATATCGGGCGATTGGACGAGCAAAAGGGCGTGCATTTGGTGCATCATGCCATCTACCGCTCCCTGTTCAAAAATGCCCAATTTGTTCTGCTGGGATCCGCTACGGAGCGAGGGATCGGCGCTTGGTTTGCCCACGAGAAAAGCTACCTCAACAACAACCCCGATGTTCACATTGAGTTGGGCTTTAACGAAGAACTTTCCCACCTTATCTATGCGGGGGCAGACATCATCGTAGTGCCCAGCCACTACGAACCCTGTGGACTCACTCAGATGATTGGCTTGAAGTATGGCACAGTTCCGGTGGTGAGAGGAGTGGGCGGCCTGGTGGATACCGTCTTCGACCGCGACTACGATCCCCACAAATTGCCCGAGCAACGCAACGGCTACGTCTTTTATCACACAGATCCAGCTGCTTTGGAGTCGGCTCTGGATCGGGCCATCGACCTTTGGTACACCGCTCCTGACCAGTTCCGTCAACTGCAGATTCAAGGCATGAGCTACGACTACTCCTGGAACTATCCCGGCAAGGAGTACCTGGAGATCTACGACTTCATTCGTCACCGCTGAGCCCAACAGCGATCCCCAGCGATCCCAGCTCTTGACCCCAAGGACGAAATGCTGGACGATAGGTAGCAATCTTGGGCTTAGCCTTCTCTACAGATTTGCTGCTGAGAAGGGTAAGTCTGCTCCGTTATCTTTCCCTGTCTGTAAGGATCCCCGGCTGCCATGGGTTATCTCGCCTTGGTACTCCACGCGCACCTGCCGTTTGTGCGCCACCCTGAGCAAGACTTTGTGCTGGAGGAAGAATGGCTCTACGAAGCCATCACGGAGACCTATGTGCCGCTGCTGCACATGTTCGAGGGGCTACAGCGAGATGGCATCGACTTTCGCTTCACCATGTCCCTGACGCCGCCCTTGGTGTCGATGCTGCGGGATCCCTTGCTGCAGGAGCGCTACGACCACTACCTAACCAAATTGGAAGAGCTGGCCCAGCTGGAGTACGACAAAAACGCCACCAACGGCCACATTCGCTACCTGGCGGAGCACTACATCAAGCAGTTTGCCATAGTGCGGGATCTCTGGGAGCGCTACGACCGGGATCTGGTGCGAGCTTTTAAGCAGTTTCAAGACAGCGGCAACCTGGAGATCATCACCTGTGGGGCTACCCACGGCTACCTGCCCTTGATGCAGATGTACCCGCAGGCAGTCTGGGCGCAGTTGATTGTAGCTTGTGAGCACTACAACGAGCACTTTGGCCAATGGCCGCGGGGGATCTGGCTGCCGGAATGCGCCTACTACCAAGGGCTGGAGCGGATGATTGCCGATGCCGGCCTGCGCTACATGATCACCGACGCCCATGGTCTTCTCTATGCCAAGCCACGGCCCCGCTACGGCATGTACGCCCCCATTTTTACCGAGACCGGCGTTGCCGTTTTCGGGCGGGATCACGAGTCTTCGCAGCAGGTGTGGTCGGCAGAGGTGGGCTATCCAGGGGATCCGGTTTACCGCGAGTTCTACAAAGACCTGGGGTATGAAGCCGACTACGAGTACATCAAGCCTTACATCATGCCCAACGGCCAACGAAAAAATACTGGCATCAAGTACCACCGCATCACCGGGCGCAACCTGGACCTGGGGCAAAAGCAGCTTTACGACCCCTATTGGGCGCGGGAGAAAGCGGCAGAGCATGCGGGCAACTTTATGTTCAACCGCCAGCGGCAAATCGAATATTTGTACAGCGTCATGGGCCGCCCGCCGCTGGTGGTGGCCCCCTACGATGCGGAGTTGTTCGGCCACTGGTGGTACGAGGGCCCTTGGTTTTTGGATTTTCTCATCCGCAAGAGCTACTTCGACCAAAACACCTACCGCATGACTCACCTGGCGGAGTACCTGCGGGAGAACCCCACCCAGCAGGTGTGCAAACCTGCCCAGTCCAGTTGGGGGGCGCGCGGCTTCCACGAGTACTGGCTCAACCCCACCAACGCCTGGATCTACCCCCACCTGCACAAGGCCACCGAGCGGATGATCGAGCTGAGCCGTCGCGAGCCTGCCGATGACCTAGAATGGCGGGCCTTGAACCAGGCGGCGCGAGAATTGCTACTGGCTCAATCGTCTGACTGGGCTTTTATCATGCGCACAGGGACGATGGTTCCCTATGCAGTGCGCCGCACCAAGTCCCATCTGCTGCGCTTCAACCACCTCTACGAGAAGATCAAAGAGGGTCAGTTTCGGCGAGAAAAAGCCACCCCTGAAGAGGAGCAGTGGCTGGCCAAGGTGGAATACATGGACAACATCTTCCCCAATATCAACTACCGGGTTTACCGACCCCTCTAAGCAGTGTTGATCCCAACTCTCCTCTCCCTTTGGGAGAAGGGCTGGGGGTGAGGGTCAGGAGTCGGCAGAGAGAGCTTGGGATCCCACCTTTCCTAGCCGGATGGCCAGGCCACCGATTCTAGAGCTTGGTGCCGCACTCGGCGCAAAACTTGTGCAGGGTGGGGTTTTTGGTGCCGCAATTGGGGCAGTAGATCAGCTCGGCGGCTTGTTCCAGTTGCCGCTTCTCCGGCAGCCCGATCATCTGATAGTTAGCTTTGCCGGCAGGCACCATCGGGTAGCAGTTTTCGTCCCGCTTGACCACAAAGTCGGCCACTACCGGCCCCTCGTGCTTGAGGATCTCCTGGATGGCATCTTCCAGTTGATCGGGGTGATCGACGCGGATCCCTTTTACCCCAAAAGCCTCGGCTAGCTTGACAAAATCCGGCATTCCGGGAGACATATCCGAGTGGGAGTAGCGCTCGCCGTGGAAGGCCTGCTGCCACTGCCGCACCATGCCCTGCCAGCCGTTGTTGATGATGGCCACTTTGGTGGCAATGCCGTACTGAGCCACTGTGCCCAGCTCTTGCATGTTCATCTGGAAGCTGGCATCGCCACTGATGCAGATGACTTCTTCGTGAGGCAGGGCTACCTTGACTCCCATCGCCGCCGGGAACCCGTAGCCCATAGTACCCAGCCCAGAACTGGAGATCCATTGGCGCGGCCCGTTGCGCAGAAACTGCGCCGCCCACATCTGATGCTGGCCAACATCGGTGGTGTAGTAGGCGTGGGGAGCATGACGACGAAAGGCATCGATCACCTGTTGGGGGGCAATCACGCCTTCGTAGCTGGGCACCTGCAGGGGATAGTCCCGCTTCCAGCGCTCGATCCGATCCAGCCAGGCCTGAGTTAGGCCTGGAGTAGAAGGCATTTTGCTCAGTTGAGCCAGCATCTCCACCAGAACAGTGCGCACATCCCCTACAATCGGCACATCGGGCGCACGGTTTTTGCCCACCTCGGCTGGGTCGATGTCGATGTGAATGACTTTGGCGTGCTTGGCAAATTCATCTAGCTTGCCGGTCACGCGATCGTCAAAGCGGGCCCCCACCGCAATGAGCAGGTCGCACTCGGTGACGGCGAAGTTGGCATAGGCCGTGCCGTGCATGCCCAGCATCCCCACCGACAGGGGATCGTTCTCATCGAAAGCCCCTTTGCCCATGAGGGTGGTGGTCACCGGGATCCGATAGGTGTGGGCCAGCTCGGCAATTTCGGCGTGGGCACCGGAGATGATCGCCCCACCTCCCACATACAGCAAGGGCCGCTTGGCCTGCAGGATCAGCTTGGCCGCCGCATGGATTTGCCGTGGGTTGCCACGCACGGTGGGCTTGTAGCCGGGGATGTTGATCTCGCTGACGGGTTGATAGTCAAACTCTTCCAGGCCCACATCTTTGGGGATGTCGATCAGCACCGGCCCGGGCCGCCCTGTCCCGGCAATGTGAAAAGCCTCTGCCACGATCCGAGACATTTGGCGCGGATCCCGTACGACGTAGGAGTGCTTGACAATCGGCAGGGTGATGCCAAAGATGTCTGTCTCCTGGAAGCCGTCGGTGCCGATCAAATGGCGAGGTACCTGCCCAGTGATGACCACCATGGGTACAGAGTCCATCATGGCGTTGGCGATGCCCGTCACCAGGTTGGTCGCCCCTGGGCCAGAGGTAGCAAAACACACCCCCACCTTGCCGGTGGCGCGAGCATATCCGTCGGCGGCGTGGGCAGCCGCTTGTTCGTGGCGTACCAGGTAATGTTTGAGCAGCCCCTGAGACTCGGCTTTGTACAGCTCGTCGTAGATGGGGAGGATGGCTCCCCCCGGATAGCCAAAGATGTGTTGCACCCCATGCCGGTGCAGGCTGTCCACCAACGCATATCCACCAGTCGCCACGGTGTCTCCTCCCCACTGAGATGACCGAACGTCAAACGCCCGCTCTCAGGAGCGCCAGCGCAGACAGGGTACTGGCCAGAAGTTGGCCAACTTTGTATTTAATTCTACAGTCTAGCAGTGGTTTGCTTTGGAATCGCTTAGACTTTCACGGTCGGCTAAAGTAACACTGGGGATCTCTAGGGATCCTCGCCGGAGTGTTGAGAGTGCCCTATCCATGACTGGAGAGCCAACCCCCATTGACCCCGGGCCGGAGCGGTCTCAGGGCAGCTTGCTGCTAGCTGTGCCCATCCTCGGATCCCCGCACAGTGCTGTGGGATCCCGACAGTGGCTGGTATGGGGAGCGCTGGGGATCTTTCTGGTGGGTCTGGGGTTGCGCCTGTGGCGGCTGGACGAGTTCCCGGCACCTGTGTTCGATGAGGTGTACTTCCCGGAGTTTGCCCAGAATTACTTGGATGGCAAGCCTTTTTACGATGTGCATCCCCCCTTGGGCAAGTACTTCATTGCCCTTAGCATTCAGGTGTTTGGCCGCAACGAGTGGGGATTCCGCTTCGCCACTGCTTTTTGCGGATCCCTGATCCCTCTGTTGCTGACCGGTTTAGCCTACCGCCTCACCTACCACGTGGGCTTTGCTCTGTTGAGCGGGGTTTTGCTGCTGACCGATGGGGTGTTTCTGGTGGAATCCCGCTTTGGCCTGATCAACGTGTATCTGGTAGCCTTTGGGCTGGCAGCGACCATTCTGTTGCTGAGAGGTCTAGAAGACCAAGGTTGGCGACGGGCTGCTCACTTTGCTTGCTCCGGGATCCTGTTGGGGGCGGCAGCTTCGGTGAAGTGGAATGGCCTCTGGTTTACCTTCATGTTTGCTCTGTTGGGGATCCTCGTCTGGGGGGTGGTCTGGCTGCGCCCGCAGTGGATCCCACGGTTGGGCATTTTGAGCCAGATTCGTCATCTGCGCTGGTGGCACTATGCGTTCTGCTTCGTCCTCGCTCCGCTGGCCTTTTATGCCATTCAGTGGATCCCGCACCTGCAGCTGAATCCCCAACAGGGACTAACTCTGGATTGGAGCTGGACGGGCATCCAGAATTATTTCCGATCCCTGGTACTCATCAACCAATCCATCTACGGCGGACACATGGCGGCCCACCTGGTGGTGGACGAAGAGACGCCTGTTCACCCCTACTGCTCCACCAGCTTGCGATCCCTGGTGGCTTGGTTCCCGGCTTTGCGTCCTTGGCTGACCACCCCCTTGGCCTCGGCAGGAGCTTGGTCCTGGCCGATCCTGGGCCGCCCCGTGGCCTACTACTTCAGCAGTCAGGGCAACCTCTGGCAAGCTGTTCATGGCTTGGGCAATCCTTGGCTGTGGTGGCTGGGCACGGGATCCATCTTGGTGCTCGTCTGGCGAGGGATCCGCCACTTTCACGGTCTCGAAGCCTTCATTTTGATCGGCTATGCGGCCAATTACCTGCCTTGGTTTAGGGTCAGCCGCTGCGTTTTTATCTACCACTACATGAGCGCCCTGGCGTTTAGCACCCTAGCCCTGGCTTGGTTGGTGCTGCTGGGCTGGCAGAGCTATCGCCGCTTTTGGCGCGGGGCGAGCATCACGGCGGTGGCCTTGGTTTTGGCGTCCTTTGTCTTCTTTTTCCCCGTTTGGCTTGGCCTGCCCCTCAGTCCAAGCGGATTCTACGCCCGCATGTGGTTTCGCTCTAGCCCGGTGCCGCTGTTCTGTTTCAGCCCCCAATCCTGCCAACAGCCCCCGCTGCACCTGCCGCCCATCCCCGGCTTGAACTGGATCTAAGGGAGGCATGGTAAGCTTTGTGAAGTTTGTTTCGTGAAATGCGGCGCTCCGTTACCGAAAGATGGAGCGAGGTTCGCGAAACCCTTGTGGTGGAGGTAGTGGAAACGTCATGGCCCGATCTTGCCCGAGTTCTGCCAACTCTCCCCGCCGTCCACTGGCTTATTCAGAGCAAGCTGTCCCGGTTGGGGTGATCGGGGTAGGCAACATGGGCCAGCACCACACCCGCGTTTTCAGCCTGATGAAGGATGTGCGGGTCGTGGGGGTAGCGGATATCAACGTGGAACGGGGATTGGATGTGGCCAGCCGCCACCGCGTTCATTTCTATGAGGACTACCGCGATCTGCTGCCCCATGTAGCTGCCGTGGCCATTGCCGTGCCGACGGTTCTGCACCACGAGGTGGGTATGGCCTGCCTGGAGGCCGGGGTACATGTGCTGATCGAAAAGCCCATCGCTGCCAGCATCAGCGAAGCAGAATCGCTGGTGAACCGAGCTGCCGATTGCAATTGTATTTTGCAGGTGGGGCACATCGAGCGCTTCAGCCCTGTTTTCCAAAAGCTGGGCCAAGTCTTGCAAAGTGAAGAACCTCTGGCTTTCGAGGCTCACCGTCTCAGCCCCTATTCCGACCGCGCCAGCGATGTGTCGGTGGTATTCGACTTGATGATCCACGACATCGATCTGTTGCTGGAGCTGATCCCATCTCCCGTGACCCAGATTACCGCCAGCGGCAACCGCATCTCCAAGCTGGGCTACCTGGACTACGTCACGGCTACTCTCACTTTTGCCAACGGTGCCATCGCCACCCTCACTGCCAGCAAGGTCACCCACCGCAAGGTGCGCAAAATTGCCGTCCACTGCAAGAATGCCTTGGTAGAAGCAGATTTTCTACACAATGAGATCTCGGTGTACCGCCAGGGATCCGTCGGCAGCACCAGCGACTACGGCCAAATGCCCTACCAGCGGGATTGTTTGATTGAGAAAGTCCACACCGACAATATCGACAAGCTGCATGCCGAACTGGAGCACTTCATCAACTGCGTGCGGGGAGGCAACCAACCTTCCGTAGGTGGGGAACAGGCCCTGAAAGCTTTGAGGCTGGCCTCGGAGGTAGAGCGGATTGCTTTGGATGGATGTGCCTGGAGCGAAGCCAAGCCCCGCCGTAGTCTCCTATCCTAGTCTTTAACGCAAGCCCCAGATGGGGGCAGAGCCCTGTTGTTGGCCCCCATAGCCATTCCAGCATCAGGCTGGGGAAGAAAAAGCGACATTCGCGCCCGCGGAGTGCAGCTCTATTGACAGCTCCCCATTCGGGTGGCAGCTTTTCGAGCGAGCAATGGGGCTCCCACCAGACTCAGGCAAGAGGTGGCATCCACAGCTGTGAAATCGGGCACGCAAGCCCCGGCAGCAACGGCGAGTCCAATTCGAGTCCAATTCATCTTTCCCAAGCAAGTTTTGATCAACACCAACTGCCTTTGCTGACGCCGGTAGACTTCCACTTGTTGCTGTTGCCAGTCCACCACTCAATACTCCTGTAGCCCAAGCCGACTGTAAAGCTTGAGCTTAGTTTGCTTATCTTGGCCAATATTGCGAGCTCCAGGGCTCAGCACTTCTACCGCCGATTCTGGGGCACTGTGGAGTTTGCCATCCGCCCCTAACGCTGTTCTCAGTCGAGAGCGGCTTACCCACACCACATCAGGAGCCACATCGTCATCTTCGGCAAAAATCACTCCCGGAGCAGTGTTGGCCAATCTCAGGCCCGTTTTCTCACTCTATTCGCCTTTCAAATTTCTTCTAAGATGCGAAACTGCACATGGTTAATGGCCAGCTCCCCAATTGAGGCTTGGTCGGTGTTGATCGTCTCGAAAGGGATCCCTTTGGCGATCTCGGCATGGGTCCAGGGCAAGCCCATGAAGTAGCGCTGCGAATAGGGGCGCTCCCCCCGATCGTCGGGGTTCGACTCCATCGGCACCCAACCCCAGCCGGGCAGATAAAACTCAATCCACACGTGGTTGTACTGGGGAAACAGCGGGATCCCTTTCAGTTCTGGATGGGGAGGACATTTGTAGCGCCCCACCGTGCGGCAAGGGATTCCATTGAGGCGGGCCAAAGCCAACAGCACCCCCACATATTCGCCACAAGAACCGGAGCCACGCCGCAAAACCTCATCCGGCGGATCGATGCGAGAGGTGACCCGGTAGGAGAGCTTGTCGTAAACATAGGCCCGGATATTGAGCATTTTGCGCAGCAAGTTGGTCTCGCTGCCGACGGCCCGCCGCGCTGCCTCTCGGACAATCGAGGTGTCCATGGCCAGGTAGTCATCGTCCACCAAGTAGCGATCCCGTAGGTCTGGGGGCACGACGGCATCTTCTACATCCAGCGGATCGATGCAGTACTTGATGCTGTAGAGATCCAACACCGCCCGCCAGCCAAACAAGCGCACCTCATGGGCCCCCAGGGATCCCAGCGAAAACACCGCCACCTGTTGGCCAGATTGCTCTTCCACTTCAAACGGCAGACCTACCCAGTGCAGGCTGCGCACCCGTTGGCGAAGGCTGTTGCAGGGCAAGGCAATTCGCCAGACCAAATCGGGCAGGAAGCGCGGCTCTTCTTGGGCAATTTCTTCCACATAGGTCAGCTCCACCCGATAGCCGTGGGAGAGGGTGTAGGTGGCGCGTTCCCCCAGACGCTGGGGCTGAAAAACTACCGGACAGGCAATGGGGGAATCCTCGGCCTCGGTTCCACTGCCGCCAGAGGGGTCGGGGGAGCTAGGGGGATCCAAAGGCCGCAGGCGTAGGGGGGCCACCCAGGTTTTATCGCGCAGGGCCACCGACAAGGGATCTGGAGCGTTGGGGTTGTCGTGGATATAGGCTTCTTCGTGGGCATAGGCCACCCAGAGTTGCCCCCGCCAATGGGCCAAGCCTGTTGGCCCAGGAGAAGGGGTGAGGATGCGGGCCAATTCTCGCCCGGTCTGGCGCTCCAGCACGTAGATCGTCTCTTCCACCCGATCGCTCACCCAGAGGTAGTCTCCCTGCACCGCAATCTGTTCTCGGCCAACCCCAGGGGCAGGCATCTCCTGCACGATGAGACCACGGCTGGGATCCAGTTGCAGGATTTTTTCCCGTCGGTAGCAGGTGGCATAGAGGTAGCGGTTTCCCGTGTGGGGATCGCTCCAGAGGGCGATCCCTTCGATAGGGTAGGGGCACCTACACACTGGAAAGGCTTCCAGGGATCCCGGTTGCTGCAGAGCGGACATGGGAATGCGCAAGATTTGCCCCTCTTGCTCCCGACTGAGCCAAATCCACGCTTGATCCCCTTCTGACTCTACCCACAAACCGTAAGCGCCTTGGAAAGAATGGACATGATGGGGATTGAGCAGCAGGGTGTTGTGCTCTTGAATTTCCACCAAATAGCCCCTCACCCGATCCAAGCCCAACAGGCGATCTCCCCAGGTGGCCAAACCTTCCAAAGCAACCAGCCCCAGAGGTTGCAGAGGGGCCACAGTTCCCTGTTGCCGCCCAGATGGAGGCCACCAAGCAGGCTGGGATCCTCTTGCCGTGGAACCTAGATTTTTCAGAGCACCCAGATCATTTGCCGGATGGATGGCAACCATGAAGGCTTCCTTGCCTATGGATGAAGTTGACATGCTGGCGCGATCTGCACCAAGGCGGTACGACTGTCCAATATTTACTGTCCAACATTATTATGATGCGCCTCTTTTCAACCCCACACCCAAGGCTTCTCGACCGATGTATCCCTGCTAGTCTTGCCAGGACTGGAGAATGTTACGATGATGGCGGCTTTTTGGCCAGCAAGATAGAGCAGCGGTGGGGAGTGGTAGGAGATGGAGTTGGCCTTGGCAATTGGCGGCCTGGTGGCAGGGATCCTGGCCGGGGTGCTGGGCATTGGCGGTGGCGTGATCCTGGTGCCCTTACAGGTCAGCTTGGGGATACCACCGGTTCAAGCTGCAGCCACCAGCAATCTTTCCATTGTTATGACCTCGATTGCGGGCAGCATCCAAAACTGGCGGATGGGCATGCTTGATTTGAAACGGGTGATCCTGCTGGGGATCCCAGCGTTGCTTACGGCTCAAGTAGGAGCAATTATCGCCAGTCGCCTTCCCAGCTATCTGCTGTTGGCAGCGTTTGGAGTGTTGCTGCTGGCCAACACTTACCTGGTGCAACTCAACAAAAAGGTGGTTATCCAGGCCCAAGAATTGGGGGCTGACGTCAGCGATGCCGAGCACCTCAGCGGGACGGAGTCCTCAGGGCAGATGTCTCCCTGGTTAGCCCGCGCCCTGACCGGCGGCACTGCCGGTTTGTTGGCCGGGCTGTTTGGCATCGGCGGTGGGGTGATCCTGGTGCCAATGCAGATCCTGCTGCTGAAAGAGACAATCAAAGTGGCGATTCAGACCAGTCTGGGGGCCATTGTGATCACAGCAGTTGCTGCCACTGCCAGCCATGCGGGCCTCAGCGATTGGATCTGGAATGGCCTGGGGTTCGGGGACGGCACCATCCACCAGAATGTGCTCTGGATCCCAGGTTTAATCTTGGGCACAGGGGGGTTAATCGGTGTACAGATTAGCACACGCACCCTGCCCAAATTGCCCGATGAAACCGTCAGTCTGTTGTTTCGGGGCTTCCTGGTCATTCTTTCTCTTTACATTTTTTGGCAAGCCTGGCAAGGTTATCGAGCTCTGTGAAGTGATCCTGGTCTGCCCCAGTGCTCGGGACAGCAGTCCTGGTTCCAAGCTACGGTCATTTGGATTTAAACTGGGACACTGAACTCAAACCCAAAATGTTGCATGCACTGATCCAGAAGGCTTTTCAAGGACTCCGTCCCGCTGGCGCGATCAGCAGCCCAGGCGTCTCACCCTAACCTGAAATGACTCTATCGGGTGTCGCTCCCAGCTTTCGGGCCTGATGACTCAGATGGATTCAACGGTTTGAAAGACTTGGCTACGCTGGACGCGCTTTCCCCTCAGAGGGCAGGGCTTTTGCTACTTGGGATAGATCCCCTTGTTTGCAGAGGTCATGCACAGGGTAGCTGCCGAAGAGCTTCAAGGTTTCAGCAATTGATTCCAGCGCCGCAACCACCTCGGCATCCAAATAGGGTTGGCCGATAGGGTTCTCCAAATCGACAAAAAAGACATACGTCCCTGCCGATTTTTTGGTGGGGCGCGACTCAATGCGAGACATATTCAGGCCTCGCTCCGCAAACACTTGCAGAGGTTTCAGCAGCGCTCCCGGCACGTTGTGGGGGAGGCTGAAGGCTAAGGAAGTATGGGATCCCCCCGGAGAAGCAGGATCGGCAGAGGTTTCACCCTGTTGACCGGAACGCGAGAGCGGCGCACGGCCAATAACCCAAAAGCGAGTGCAATTGTCGGGGTGATCGTTGATCGGGCAGGCCAAGACCGGCAGTTGGTAGAGGGTGGCAGCTCGTTCTGAGGCGATGACGGCGGCGCTGGGCTGCTCCTGCAGGCGATCCAATTCTTCGGTGGTCGAGCGGGTTGGGATCAAAGTGGCCTGGGGCAGATGGGATCTCAGCCAAGCCTGACATTGGGCCAAAGCTTGCGGGTGGGAGTAGACCTGCTCAATTTGCTCCAACCGCGAGGCACGTCCGATGAGGGCATGGCGAATGGGCAGGATCAGCGCCTGCCGGATCCCTAGCCCCTCCAGTTGCCAGAGGGCGTCTAAGGTCATCGAGACCCCCCCCTCCACCGAGTTTTCCACCGGCACCACCGCCCATTGTTGCTGGCCGGCAGCTACCGCCTCTAGACAGGCGCTGATCGTTGGATAAGGCACTAAGGGGTGGGATCCCTGGCTGTGCAGGTGAGGCTGCTCAGGGCAGGCCAGCAAAGCTGCCAACTCTGTGTAGGTTCCAGCAGGGCCAAGAAAGGCCACCGGCGAAGGGGAAACGTTCGCGCCAGCGGAGCGCAGCTCCATCAGAGCCATTCCTTCAATTGTCGCTAGGGGCCAGTTCTAACTCTATCGTCTCGGCGTCGCGCAGCAGCAAAGGACATTCAGGCTCCGGGCAACGGGGATTGGCCGCCACCTTGTCCATGGCCTTCACCACCTCCAACCGGATCAGCCTCTGCAACTCCTGATCCGCTTGAATGGCTTCTAAAGTTCGGAGAGAGCCGTGAAAACTGGTGGCGTATCGAGGCTGGAGGTTGTTCAAAGCCAGGGCGGCAGCATCGTTACAGAATTTCTCGCAGAAGCAGTAGCGCTGTTGACTCTCCATCAGCAGGATTTCATTGACCATCTCCAGAACAGCCCGTTCCATTTGATTTTCCAGGCTCTTCAGAGGCTTATGTTGCTCCGCCATCGCTACCTCCCAATGGGAACCGAATCCGCCGCCAAGTCACTGTTTTCAGTGATCAGGAGTGCCCTCGATTACCTTCGATGCTGCTCTACTCTCTGTTGACACGTCAAGTCAAGCCCTCTGCTGCCGACGCGAACAGCCTCTGGCCCGCTCCTATCCGTGCTTGAGGCAATCCAATCTGTCGTGTCAGGCATCATCAAAACCCAGAGAATTAACCAACACTCTCGGCAGACGGGCAGAAAGTCCACACAGCAACTCATAGGAAATAGTACCCAACTGATCGGCCCAATCCTGCACAGATAAACCCGCATTTGCCAGATTGGGGCCCAGCAGCTCCACCACATCCCCCACCTGGATATCCGGCCTCTCGGTTACATCCCACATACATTGATCCATCGTGATTGTGCCCACCTGTTGGATCAAGCCGCCGCGCACCCATCCTCGCAGCCAGCCGGAAAGCCGCCGTGGGATCCCATCCGCATAGCCGATGGCCAGAGTGGCAATGCGACTGGGGCGAGAGGTGATGTAGCGATGCCCATAGCTCACGCCAGTTTGAGCAGGCACAGTTTGGATGTGGGACAGCCGCGCCTTGAGCCGCAGAATTGGCTGCAGACCTGGCACCGGCAAGTGAGGGGCAGGGGACAGGCCATAGAGGACCAACCCCAAACGCACACGGGAGTAGTGGAGATGGGTTAAAGCACCGGCTGAGTTATCCAGATGCAGCGCCGGTAAGGGATCCCCGGCTTGGCGGATCTGTTCCACCACCTGGGCAAAGCGGGCGTGCTGCTGTTCCATGACTGGAGAATGGGGCTCGTCCGCCGTCGCCAAATGGGAAAACAAGCTACAGCCTTCCAGCTCCGGGATCCGACAAATCTGCCCCCACACGGCTGCAGCTTCCTTCCAGGGGATCCCCAAACGGGTCATACCCGTATCCACATTGACATGCACCGGGATGGGTCGCCCGGCCCAACGGGCTACCTGACACATCAGCGGGATTTGGTCTGTGCAGGTGAGGCTGACCTCCAACCGGGCTGCCATGGCCTGCTGTAGTTCTGCCCAGGTATTCAAAGCTCCCAACACCAGAATCGGAGCCTGCAGCCCCGTTTGCCGCAACTCGATCCCTTCGGCCAGGGTGGCCACACACAGCCCCTTGGCACCAGCCGCAACAGCCACGGGAGCCACCAACTGCGCCCCATGCCCGTAGGCATTGGCCTTCACCACCGCCCAGATCTCGACGTTTGAGCCTAGGCGCCTCTGCAACAGCCGCAGGTTTTCTCGCAGCTGGGCTGCGTCAATTTCCACCCAAGCCCGACTGGTCAACAGCTCCAGGTCGATGGCCCAATCCAGCTCCGCCAAGGAATTGGCCTTCTGGGATCCCTCTCTCCAAGTATTGCCCTGCACTCCCAGAGCAGCTGCTCTCAAAGTGCCCTGCGCCGCCGGCGCGACCGGTTCTCGATTCACCGTTCACCCCCCACACCCAAAACCCGTCCTGATTAGATTTAGGTTTAGCGCAAAGTCCACTCCGGCGCCATCCACAGCAACGGCACGTCTGGGATCCCAACAGCCTCGTTGCTCTCCAACAGCCGGCCCAGCCAAGCGGCTTGCCTTTGCGAGGACAGTCCTTGGCTTAACAGGCGTCGCAGGACTCGTTGGAAACCCTCTCCCTCACCCGCCGGTGACAAAGAGGGATCCCCGGTCATGCGCCGCAGATCCTCCACCGCCTCCGTGTACCCCCCCAAAGCATCCACCAAGCCCACCTCCACAGCTTGCGCCCCGGTGAAGATGCGTCCATCGGCCAATTGTCGCACCCGGTCTTCATCCAAGCTCTGCCGTCGCGCGATCATCTCTGCTTCCAGCACCTCATCTGCCTTTTCTGGCAAGTGCTGGCGTCCTTGGGCCACATCGCGAATGAACTGCTCAAGAGTGTCCTCCACCAAGTTTTGCAGAAGGCGCTGCTCTTGAGGAGTGGCACTGCGGAAAGGAGAGAGAAGGTCTTTGTACTCGCCGGTTTTGAAGGTCTGCGGCTCTATGCCGTAGCTCTCCAGCAACTTACCAAAGCTGAGGCCGCTGATGATAACCCCTATGCTGCCGGTCAGGGTGCCAGGGTTGGCATAGATTTTGTCGGCAGCGCTGGCCACGTAGTACCCCCCACTGGCAGCAATGTTTTCTAGGATAGCGATCACCGGCTTGTCCGCCTCGTGCAGAGCAGTTACGGCACGGTAGAGTTCCTGGCTGGATCCCACAGCTCCGCCGGGACTGTTGATGCGCAGCAATACAGCCTTGACAGAGGGATCCCGTGCTGCCTCCCGCAACTGTTCCACAGGAGAAGTGGGCAGGCCTACCAAAGTCGAACCCCCTGGGCCGCCTATCGTTCCTTCCAGGGTGACCACCTCGATGCGCTCCGCCCCCCGTGCAGCCTCTAGGCCAACCCCGCCTCGGGTAGGCTCTGGGGCAGGGCGCGTGCCCCCGACAATGGCCGCAATAAGGCAGACGACCAGCAAAGAAGCCGCCAAAATGCGGTTAAGCTGAGTTTCTTGTGTCACAGGCCCCTCAATTGCCACTGACTCCGTTCTACCACCCCGTGGGCTTCTCGCAACGTCTGACACCAAAAGGCTGAGAACCAAGCAAACTCCTCATCTCGGTTGAGCCATCCAAGCTATTGACAAGGATCCTCCACTTATTTACGATCAGGTTCCAGCGTTTTTTACCGCTGAGGCATCTTCTGCAGGTTGCTAGTGTAAGCTGGAGTAGAGGGTAGGATCCTTGAGCGCGATTCTGGCTCGAAGCCAAGTGATTGGGGCTTTAGCTCAGTTGGTAGAGCACTTCAATGGCATTGAAGGGGTCAGCGGTTCAAGTCCGCTAAGCTCCATCCCCAGAGGGCCGATAGCAGTCGTGGCTTCTATTACCATCTATTTCTACTGCTTGCGCTAGCGGGCCGGAGGCCTTAGCAGGAAGCAAGCGGTTGTTTGTTTCACCTTGACGGTGAGATAAGTGACTATGCGTTGCGAAACGGTTCAGCAACATCTCCCCAAGCCCAGACAGTCCTATCCAGCAAGGCTTCTGGGCTTCTTAAGTGTCCACAAAGGCTCGGCAAAATCTACCCCCAACTCCTCTCCTGTAAGGCGGCCTTCCCTCACCTCCGGCTTCTCTCCCCCTGGGAGAAGGGAGTTAGGGATCGACGCAGCAAGCCGTTTCATTGCTGTTTGAAATAATGAAAGTATTCTGCTTGGGAGCAAACCTTAGGCAGCAAGGGATCCTCCGCTGTTTTCACCCTTTCCACGGAGAGGATCCTGACCTATCTCAGGGGCTTCCACCAGGCGATTTCCCAACTCACGCTTGCTCCTCTCCCTGACGGCGGATTAAGAAGCGGATTTCCTGAAGGAGAACCTCAAAGCGTTGATCCGATTCAGCCTGCCGCTGCCTCAATTCTCTCAGCTCCTGCCGCAATTCCCGCACTTCCTGCCGCAATTCCAGGACAACCTCAGCGAGACGCCCTGAAAGGGTCTGCAAGGCAAGCTGAGCATCGGTAACCTGGGCAACTGTATTGGCCACCCTGGTCACAGCTTCGGCCAACTGGACAAACCGCGTCTCAATTTCCTCATTGGTCATGGCCGGGTGTGTCTTGCTTTGCTAATGATTAGCTCACTCTACCCTGCACGGTATGGAGTGTCACTCTCTGAGAATGGGCCGCAATTTTGAGGAAAAACCGGCTGGCCAACAGGGGTTATCAACCCAGGGATCCCCCATTCGCGCAAGTCAGCTGGCCAGCGCTATGAGGGTGGTGTAAATCCCTTGGAGGGACGCAGTGGCCTGGCTCCAGAGGATGTGGGTTAACGACCACCTATCCAGACCCATGGCCCCGCACAACAGCAGCAGATACAGGTTGGCAAACGTGAAGAGCGAGGCCGCCCGATCTCGGTCGCAGGGATCCTGCAGCAACTGCACCGCCTTCCAAACCAAGAGGGATCCCAGTAGCGCCGCCGCGCTCAGATAAAAGGATCCCAGCATCCCTAAGGGGTAAACCAGCAACAGGCTGACCGGAACCATCAGCAGCGCGTAGAGCAAAATCTGTGCGGCAGTGAGTCTTTCGCCCGCTACCACCGGCAGCATCGGCACCCCGGCACGGGCATAGTCTTCCCGCTTCAGAATGGCCAAAGCCCAGAAGTGGGGTGGAGTCCACAAAAAGATGATGGCGAACATCACCCACGCGGCCCAGCTGAGCTCGCCTGTGGTTGCTGCCCAGCCCACCAAAGGTGGGATCGCTCCTGCCGCTCCACCGATGACAATATTTTGCGTGCTGGAGCGCTTCAGCCAGTGGGTATAGACCCCCACATACACCAGGATCCCCGACATGGCCAAACCGGCAGCCAGCAGGTTGGTGAAAATAGCCAACAACCCAAAGGCAGCCAAAGCCAGGATCCCCGAAAAAATCAGAGCATCCCGCGCCCGGATTCGACCGGAAGGCAGGGGACGATGGCGGGTTCGCTCCATCATCCGATCGATATCGGTGTCATACACCATGTTGATGACGTTGGCTGCCGCCGCCGCCATTCCTCCCCCCAAAAGGGTGATGAAAAACCTGAACGGGTCGGTGTTGCCTGCCATCCACATGGCCCCAGCCGTCGTCATCAGCAAGAGGGCGATGATCTTGGGCTTCACCAACTGGCTGTAGCTGCGCAAAACCTGGACAAGCGCCTGGCGCTCGCACCCCAGAGCACATGGGCTCTGCTCAGAGGGGATCCCCCCCATCGGGTTCTGGTAGGAAGCCTGACGGTCGACTAAAACGCTATCTTGCATGAAATTCACTCACCGGTCATTTCTGCGGTCATGGCCATCCACTGGCCTTCTTCCCCCTGGGTTCGCATTCGCCAGGCCAGCACCGTAAAACCCAGCAGACAGGCCAGCAAAGCTGCCCCCATCATCTGATGGGCCACCGTTAGGGGTTCTACCTGCAGCCGGTAATGATAGGTCAAAACACCGATCCCCACCTGGGCCAACAGCAGGCCAACAGACCCATGGCCCAAGAACTTGAGAAGGCGGGGGATCCGCTTGCGCCGCAGCCCGGTGGCCACCGCTACCGCCAACACCCCAAGGGTGGCCGGAGCAACCCCCAGCAAGTGGCTGTTCATCACCCAGCACAGCTCGCCGGCAGCAAAGCATTGATGCAACGCCCATTGGGAGGCCACCAAGGCGCCCAGAAGGCTCTGGACATACACCAGCAGCACCGCCCCCAAGCCCAGCCAAGGCAAGTAGCCGACGGAAAATGGCCCTTCACCCAGTCGCAGCGGCAGGATGGAGTCCTTAGAACCGGCTCTTGTCCAGATCAGTAATCCCAGGGTGAGCAAAGTGGCAAAAAACAGCAGGCCCGTGCCCAAGTGGGCCGTCACAATATCAAAGCGCAGCAGCTCCGTGACCGTCAGCCCGCCCAGGATCCCTTGCGTCAAGACCAGAACAAAAGCCCAGCTCAAACCCCAGGGCAGCCAAGTGGGCAATGCCTGACGCTTCAGCCAAGCAAACCCCATCAGAACCAGCGTAGCCAAGCCTACCCCAGAAGCCACCATGCGGTGAAACCATTCCAAAAAGACTTGTAGGTTCATCTGCTGGCTGGGCACAATTGCCCCGTAGCAAAGGGGCCAATCTGGACAAGACAGCCCAGCATTCATGACGCGGGTGGCACTGCCTAACCCCATCAGCAGCCAAGTGGCCAATGCTAACCCCAGTAGGGCTTGTCCCATACGCAGGGAAAGCTTGTCTGAGAGCACAGGATTCCGCTGGGAAGAAGGTTGGGATTGATGAAAGATCGAAGAATCCATTGCAGTTGAAGGCATAGCAAGGACTGGGCTGACGGCTCGAGCATCTGCGCTGAAAAAGAGGCTGGGCTGAAAAAGCCTAGCCGGCTTGGTATCGGGCCATCTGGAAACAAAGACGCAGGTTACTCGCTGACTATTCCTCGAAGCCAATCCTAAATGCGGTTTTGTGGCTGGCGAAGGCTTTTTAAGAATTTCTTTCTCGGCGCACAGGTGTTCCGAATCCTAGGCACCTCTGGGAAGTCAAGCTAGCAGACCAATCCTTTTCCCCCTGGGAGAGGGGTCGCGGCAGCGGCGCGAAGCGTTTGGGCGGCAGCGGGAGTGTCTCAATCTCGTTTGGAATGACTACAATGCCTGAGCGCCAGAGGAAACCGATCAGCCAACTCCTCAACGACCAAAGAGGTTAGCTGCCAAAGTCCTTCCCACTGGCTCTGGTCGTGAAGATGAGGTAGCCGGGGGGTCATCAGCCCCAATAGGCTCAGGGGATAAGGGATCCTTATCATCGCCGCTGCAAGGGGCTATGGTGTTCAACCCAAGAAGATTGAAAAAAGGCTATCCCTGGGCAGAAGCTGGCCCGGAAATCGGTCTGCCAGGCCTGTAGCCACTAGCGAATGTACTGAGCCAAAGCCCGCGAAGAATATCCCACCCGCAACTTGCGCAGGGCATCCCGCTCGATCTGACGAATCCGTTCCCGCGTTAGGTTGAAGTGATCCCCCACCTCCCGCAGGGTTCTCGCCTGTTGCCCGTCTAACCCATAGCGCAACTCCAGCACTTGCCTCTCAATCGGCTTCAGGGTTTGCATGGCAGAACGCACATCCTGCTGCATGGATTGCACGAGGATCCCTTGAAAGGGCTGCTCTTGCCGCTCATCTTGCAGCAAATCTCCAAGGCGGCTTTCTCCTTCCTGGCCGACCGGCACATCCAGCGACAGGGGCAAAGCAGCAGCCTGTTGGATCATGCGCAGTTTCTTGACTTTAATGCCCAAGGCTTCTGCCAGCTCCGCTTCGGTGGGCCGCCTCCCCTGCAGCTTCATCAGCTCGCGGTTGGTGCGCTTGAGCAGGCGTACTTTGTCAACCATGTGTACCGGCAGGCGAATCGTCCGCGCTTGGTTGGCAATGCAGCGGGTAATGCCTTGGCGAATCCACCAATGAGCATAGGTGCTGAAGCGAAACCCCCGCTCCGCATTGAATTTTTCGGTGGCCCGGATCAACCCGATATTGCCCTCTTGGATCAGATCCAAAAACGGCACCCCCCGATTGAGGTATTTTTTGGCAACACTGACCACCAGGCGCAGGTTGGCGTTGACCAGCTTGCGCTGAGCCTGCTCCCCTTGTCGGATGCGGGAGCGAAGGGTGGATACGGAAATCTGCAGGGCCTCGGCCAGAGCCTCATCGCTGGGATCCTCCCCCCGCTGTTGCCGCCATTCCTGCCGGGCTTGGTCGATAAGGAGCTTTTGCTGAATTTTGCGCGACAACTCGATTTCCTCAGCGTGATCGATGCGGGGCACGCGACCGATGGTATTCAGGTAGTGATCGACAGCGTCCTCGTTCAACCGGGATCCGCCGGCCCCTGGCTCTGAGTCAACTTCTGCGAGGTCGTCTTGAGGGGCAGACTCGGAGTCGAACCAGAGATCGTCAAACTCCTGAGGCGAAGAGACAGAGTGTTCAGGATGAGGACGAGAAAAAACCACGGCCAGGTGAGGAGAGAACTTCATCTCCCAGTCTAAAAAGGTTTCTGCTGCTGCTGCGAGCGAAAATCGATCATGACCCTCTTTTTTGTCCGGAGATTTTTCCGCTTGGATGCGGGAACAGCAGGGATCCCGTCCGCCAAGTCTTTGCAGGCAAGGGGTCGCTCGCCAAAAAGCGGTAAGCGATTTTCGATCTAGACCTTGAGGTAAGCTTGTTTGTGAGCCGGTTAGCTCAACGGCTGCCGGGTGGGATCCCAGGAAAAGGGAACCTTGCCAGCTCAGGCTACCATGTGAGGATCCCTCAACTTCCTCAGTCTGGAAAAGAATATTTACGGCTTTCTGCTCCTATGGAGTCTAACGACCGGCACCATCCATCGGCCAACTTGATTGGGGAGCGGGTGCGCTGGGTACGGGAGAAGCTGCAACTCACCCAAGATCAACTGGCGGGCCGCTTGGCCAAGTACGGTGTGCAGTTGGACTACGTCAAGATTGGCCAGGTGGAAAAGGGAAAACGGCGCGTCATCGACAAGGAACTGGTGGCCTTTGCCAAGGCGTTGGGGGTATCGGTCACTTGGCTGCTGAGCGGAGATGAATCCCACCTGTAGCGGCCTGCGGGAAAGTACATCCGATACAGGGATCCCGAACAAAAGGACGTGAAGATACTTAAATACCTTGTACTCTCGGACGTGATCTCAGTCATTTTCCGTGTAAACACGGTAGGCTGGACTCATGAATAGATTGGCTTGAGGCCAAACCCCAGCTTTTCCTTGACCATCCGCGGGGGTGGGAAAAGCAGAGAGATACAGCGCCGCGCCGGAAGTACGGGTTTTTCCAAGAAGGATCTGGATCACAGGCTTCTTCACCTAAACTTGATATTGTTGACTTGGCGTTAAGCTCCCGCCGTTTATCTGTTTGTGTGAGGTTTGCCGATGCTCTCTTTCTTCTTCAATTCCAACAAGGCCAACAGCCGACAAACCGGAGGCCACCGTCTGCCTGCTGCGAGCAAAACCACAGGCACGCAACGGATCCCCAACTACAGCCGCCTGTCCGCTCCCCATGAAGTGCTCAAGCAGGAAAGGCAGATCAAGCGGGAGCAAGAGTTTACAGAAATGGAGCAAAACATCAATCGCATTCGCTACTTCTACCAAAAAGCAGATATGCCCCTGGAGATGCGACAAATTCTGACCTACCGTAAGCTGATGGAGCTGGACTACTTTACCCCGCAGGCGGCAAAAGAGCTGCTCAAGCAATGGCAGCAGCAGGAAAAGCAGGAGCAAGAACGCCGTCGGGCTTGAGAAAAGGACTACCTCCAGCAGAGTTTGGGCAGCCGAACCCTGGCAAGTGGGCTTGTTGAGCCAAGAGTTCCCGGTCTCCAGGTGGGGGAGCGTCTACGGGTAAAGGCCGCGATCCTGTAGGGCTTGGGCCACTCGGCCTACCCCCAGGGTGTAGGCAGCCAGTCGCAGCGACACTTGCCGCCGTTCTGCCTCCTGCACCACCCGTTCAAAGGCACGTACCATCAGACCTTCCATCTCTTGATTGACCCGCTCCTCATCCCAGAAGATGTAAGAGAGTCCCTGCACCCACTCCAGATAGCTCACCACTACCCCACCGGCATTGGTTAGGATATCCGGCAATACCTGGATCCCTCGCGATTCCAAAATCCGGTCGGCGGCGAGAGTGGTTGGCCCGTTGGCAGCTTCTGCCACGATCCGGGCTTGAATTTGGTGGGCATTGGCTTCGGTAATTTGGTTCTCTAGAGCAGCAGGGATCAACACATCCGCTTTTTGCACCAGCAGGTCGGCATTGCTAATGGGCTCAGCTTGCGGAAAGCCCGCCATGCGGCCTCCCTGTTCCTTCATGTGGGCTTTGAGGGCGGGGATATCCAGTCCTTTGGGGTTATAAAGGCCCCCAGAACTGCCGGAAACCGCCACAATTTTGGCTCCTGCCTGATGCAGCAAGCTGGCCGCTGCCCCGCCCACATTGCCAAAGCCTTGGATCAACACCGTTGCCCCTGCCAGGGATCCACCGCGTCGGGCCAAGGCTTCCCGTACCGTGATCATCACCCCCCGTCCGGTGGCCAGTTCTCGCCCTCGGGATCCCCCAATCGAGAGAGGTTTGCCCGTCACCACTCCCGGCACCGCATGCCCAACATTCATGGAATAGGTATCCATCACCCAGGCCATCTCGCGGGCGGAAGTTCCCATGTCTGGAGCGGGAATGTCCTCTGCAGGGCCGATATCCTTGATCAGCTCGCTGGTATAACGGCGGGTAATGCGCTCCAGCTCCGAGACCGAATAACGCCTCGGATCGATAGGGATCCCCCCTTTGGCCCCACCGTAGGGAATGCCCATAAGGGCACATTTCCAGGTCGTAAACTACCCGACACCAACCGCTAGGCGGTACGGAGCGGGCTTTTAGTAGCCCTGCAGTTAGCAAGCCAACCACGAGCCTCTGGGGTGGTTTACAGCACCCCCAATCGACCGTTACCAGTGCCTTAAACAACCGTTTCTGGTGCCCGCAGTATTATTATAGCATTCCTCCCGACACCGACCCTACGGGTACAGTGTGGGGCTCCTGCAATTTCTAGCTGAGGATCGCCACCCAGCCGGGATCCAGCTTCAGCTCGCCAGCTGCCCAATCCAGGTAGCTACAAGCCTGGGCAAAGGGACAGATGTGGGCGGGAGAGGGAGGGGCAGAAGAGGCCAGCGCAGGACTTGCAGCCATGGTGGAGAAGAAGAAAGGGCTGTTTCCACGCTATACCGCCGGGGACGGGAGAGGAACGTTTTGTAGTAAGCGTTACAAATAATTGAGGATCTGGATCAAGACGAAACAGAGGCCGGCACTGGCCAGGGGCACGGTCAGGTTATCCAACCCCCACCAAGAGAACACCTCCAGTCCCATAGCCATCCCTCCCACCAAAAGGCTCACTCCGAGCAAAGGGAGAGAGAAGCCAAAGTACCCCAGCAGCAGAGCTGCGATCACCAAGCTGCTCACCGCCCACATGGTCAGGGATCCCTCCCAGCTTTTTTGAATGGATCCCAGTTGGTAGGGGTGTTTGCCCCAAGTTTTGCCCACCAACCCTGCCAAGGCGTCGGCCCACGTCATCACCAATATGCCGATCACCGCGAAGACCTGTCGCTGGGGACGCCAAAACCAAAACAGCAGCAGGCCAATGCTGATGGCGTAGAAACAGGTGCCAAAGCTGCGGCGACCGACTCCATTCAAGCTGGGCAAGATGGCCACCCGGTAGGAGAGCAGCGCCAAGCCGGCAAACACCAGAGAGAATCCCACCCCTAGCCAGCGAGGCACTTGCAAAGCCCAAGCCAACAAAATGATATTGCCCACACCAATGTGAATGGCCTTGCGCACCCATTCCCCGTCCACCTGCCGGGAGCGCAGCCATTCCGCAAAAGCAAATACGGCGGCCAGCCAGAGAGCATAGCAAGCAAGCTGCTGGGCCAGGCCCATGAAACGGCCTCAGAGGGTTTTCAAGTAGCTGAGCAGATCTGCCATCTCCTGGGGATCCGGCTGGAACTGGGGCATGGGAGGCGTTTTGCCACCGGTCACCTGCTGAATAATAAACCGATCCGAGCGGCGGCTGCTCACCCCCCGCAGACTGGGCCCTACCCGGCCATCCGCTTCTTCTCCGTGGCAGGCTGCACAGTTGAGGGCAAACAAGGATGCACCATGGCTAACCTGCCCCTGTAAGCTGAGGACGGCTTCGGTATAGGGATCCAGACGAGCCTCAGCACTTAGCCAAGCCCAGGTCAATATCGCCAGCCCTAGGCCGAGGAGGGCAAGACCCAGCCGAGTTTTCTGAGCCCAGACACTTGTAAAGAATCGCTGCAAGGATTTGAGGAAGGGTTGTAAACGCTGTTGGGATGAAGGCTGAAGTCGCTTTTGCTCAAAGCCGACGCAACTGCCAGTTGATGACTGGCTGCTGCGGGATTGAGTGGTCTCTGAGAGGGAGGGAGACACAGACAACGCTGAGAGAAACCGTTTCAATCTTTTACATTTCAACCAACACGATAACTCAGGAGCCTTTCCCTGCCAATAATCTGTAAAGGTATTTACTTTTTCTTAATGGTTGGCTGGGCCACGTGAGACTTTGATCCCTCTGAGGGGGAACGGTTGGGAAAGAGCCGCCCCATCACCTCCGCTTGGGCCCAGGGATCCCGGTTGAGGCTGTGGATGGCATTGGCCCATGGAAAGTGCGCCTGCAGGCGGCGGTAGAGAGATAAATTACCATAAATGACGACCGCTGCCACCCGCTCCCGATGCTGTTGCAGCCAATCCAGCACATAGTTGGGCAAGGGATTCCCAAGGAAACCTTGGAAAATCAACCCTGGGGCGTTGTTTAGGGCAGCTTCCAGCCAAGGTAGGGGGGTAAGAGCATCGCTGAGCACAGGAAGCATGCCTAAGGCAGCCGGAACATGCAGGGCGGGAGATTGCAACTGCACATCGGCAGCACCCAAGGGGGGATCCTGCCAGATCCAGTTCAACCATCCGGGCTCTGCGGGCGGGCTGAGGGGCCGGCCTCCTTCCACGCCACCGCGGGCCATAGCCGCTTGACAGGGGGCGATATCCTTCTCGGCCAAGAGGGATCCCAGCTGTGCGGCTCTGTGCAGAGCAGAGGTCAGGTGGGAGCGCCTGTTGAACAACTTTCCCAACGCCGTTCGCGTCCGCGGAACGGAGTCCTTGTCCTTGGAGATGGGATCCCCCAGCAGCAAAGGCTTCAGTTGCTCGGCGGGAGAGCCACGGTTGAGGGCCGGATCCGTGGGATCCTTGGCTCCCATCCATCCGCCAAGGGCGCTGAAGTCGGTTTCTGCCAGGGCCGGCCACACCTGTTGGAGGAGAGCTGAGGCGGCGGGTAGGAGTCGCTGTTTGGCCCGCAGCACCCGCGTCACCGACTGGGCAAGCTGGTCTGTGCTGAGGGATCCCTGTTGCACCGCTTCCAAAACGGCTGCCAAGGATGCCATCGGATCGGGGGGGGCCAAAATTAGGTCGGCACCGGCCTGGAAAGCCCGCACGGCCAATGAGTTGGGCCCGTTAGCATTGGCCAGCTCTGCCAAGCAGCCTTGATCGAGGCTGTCCACAACAATAAGCCCGCCAAACCCCCATTCCTGGCGCAACAGTTGGGTTAGCCGCCCCGGCAGCAGGGTGACAGGCCAGCGCTCATCCCACTCCGGCAGCACCACGTGGGAAACCAAGATCGCCCCCACCTGCTCCACCAAACCTCGAAAAGGCAGCCAAGGTCCCTCTTGGAGCTGGGCTAGGGTCAGGGTTAATCGGGGGCACCAAGGGATATCTGCTGCCTTCGGCCTACGGCCCGCCAAGGCGGCTGGAACCCGCTCCGCTCCGGCCTGAACCGACTTGAATCCCCCTTTGCCCGGAAAGGAGCTGGCCGTGGTCAGGATCCCTTCTGGAACCGCTTGCTCACATCCGCGCACGAAAGCTCGCGCCAGTTGCAAAGCAGATAGGGGATCCTCCGCCAAAGCCAGCTCCCCCAGTGGCTCTGCCACCGGGTTGAGCAGCCAATTGATGCCGATGGCTGCCGCCTCCCGCGCCGTGATCCGCCCCCACTGCTCGGCCCAGCGCTCGGCTTCCGCCCCCAGGCGGCTCAACCCTAGAGGATGGGGGAAAGGGGTCGCCCCCTGCAGGGCCAGCCCCCGCCCGACCTCGGCTGCCACCAAAAGGGGCAGAGCCGCCCAAGACTGGGCCTCCTCGATCAGCAGCAGGGCCTCGGCCACGTGGCCATCCGTGAGCCAGATGCCCCCGATCCCCACCTCCTGGATAAGCCGTTTGAGGATCTCTCGGGGAGGAGACTGGGATCCCAGACGGGCCGAGACCGGCACCACCAACAGTTGCGCCACCTGCCGGGCTAGGGACAAGGGTCGGTCAAGTTCCTCGAGCGGAGATCCGGAAACACTCATAGGCACAGCCGAAAGTTCGTCAGCAAGGGGAACTGCTCCCTTTGCAGAAACGCAGATCGTGATAGCCACTCCTGCCGGTTGCGGCTCGCAGCGGGCTGTTGAGGGCTAACGAGAAAGCCGACAACGGTCACAGGTGCCACAGGGCAGGCCGGGCTGCTCCCCAGGGTAGCCAAAATAGGGCAAGATCGCCTGCCACCGACAGCCGCGGGCGTGGATGAGGGCTTCCATCCCTTGCCAGGGATCCTCTCGTCTTAAAGGCTGCCAACGGCGGTGCAACACCTGAAAGTGAAAGGGATCCGGCCAGTGCAGGCAGCCCATCTCCTGCAATAGACCCAGGGCCACCCGTACCTCTCCAGGCGGCAGGTCGGCGTAGGATCCCTGCTGAGGCAAGGTTTGCAGCAGGTGGCGTGCTCGGGCCTGAAGGCGCTCCTGCTGGGAATAGAAATAGGCCTGGCGCTGGCGATCGCTGGGATCCAGCAGGCCCGTCGGCTCCGAGACCAGCATCAGGGCCCGACAAGGGCCACCATCCCGACCACCTCGCCCCACCTCTTGCAAATAATCCATCAAGCTGGGCGGGGGATGAAAATGCAGCACCCAACGCACGTCCGGCTTGTTGATGCCCATGCCAAAGGCGTTGGTGCAGACCAGAAAGCGCAGTTCCCCCTGCAGCCAGGCCCGTTCCAGCCGACGGCGGGATCCCGCTTCCAGTCCCCCATGGTAGGTGGCGGTTTTTAGGTTCTGTCGGCCCAGCCACTCGGCCAGCTCTTCCCCATCCCGTCGGGTGCGCACATAGACCAGACCCGACCCGGGATTCTCGCCCAGGAATCGCAGCAGACGACGACGGCGATCCGCCGGGCTCCAGGCTATCGCCACATTGAGGGAGATATTGGCCCGCAGGGGATCGGCGCGAATGTGCTCCGGATCCCGCAGCCCCAGGATTTGGCTGAGGCGGCTGCAGGTTTGGGGGTCAGCCGTGGCGGTAAAAGCGGCGATGGGAAAAGAGGGCTTCACCGGGGCCAGAGCCGGGCGCAGCAATCCCAGACGGCGGTAGTCGGGCCGGAAGGATCCCCCCCAATGCACCAACGTGTGGGCCTCATCCACGATCAGGCCGTTGATTTGCACCTGAGGCTGTTGCAGCCGTTGCCAAACGGGGGGGCTGAATAGGGTCTCCGGCCCCAAATAGAGCAGGCGCAGTCGGTTTTCCTCAAGGGCCTTCAACACCCGCTTGCGCAGGGCCGGATCCAGTTCGCTGTGGAGACAGGCTGCCGGCAGCTTGCGTTTCCAAAGATCCTGAACTTGGTCTTCCATCAGGGCGATCAGGGGCGAGACCACCAGCGTCACCCCTGTTTGCAGCAGGGCTACTAGCTGAAAGCACAGGGATTTGCCAAACCCCGTCGGCAACACCACCAGCGCGTCGCGCTTGTCCAGCAGAGCCTGGATCACCTGATCCTGGGGTGGGCGCAGCCTCTCGTAACCCCAGTGTTGCTTGAGGGCGCGCTGAATCTGCTGCCAATCCTGCAAACGGCAACCCCCTTTTCAACAATTTCCTTCAGCAATCTACAGCGATTTCGGGAGAAGCTGTCTTATAGGCTATTTCAAATCCCGCTGAACCTGCTAGCTCCCCTCTCCCAAGGGGTGAGGGCGCAGAGGATCGGCCCCACCGGCTTGCCTGTAGGGGATCCCTGTCACACCTATCCCCGTGTCCAGGGGGCTGGGATCAGGATCCCCGGCAGAGAAGGGATTCTCACCTGCTGCATGGGTGAAGGTGTCGATGGCGGCGGGCTTGTGCGATCCTAGAGCTGGGACTTCCCGCCTGCTTCGATACTTTTCCCATGACTGCCCTCGACTCCTCGCGCCTGCTCCAGCCCAGAACGGCCTCTGTTCACCGTCGCACTGGAGAAACGGATGTCCAAATTCATCTGAACCTGGATGGCAGCGGGCGCCATGAGATCGATACTGGGATCCCCTTTTTGGATCACATGCTGGCCCAGCTCAGCACCCACGGGTTGATCGATTTGCAGATCAAGGCCATAGGGGATCTGCACATCGACGATCACCACACCAACGAAGATGTGGGCATCACGCTGGGACAGGCTCTGGCGCAGGCTTTGCAGGATCGGCGGGGCATTCATCGCTTCGGCCATTTTTGGGCGCCTTTGGATGAAGCCCTGGTGCAGGTGGTGCTGGATTTTTCGGGTCGCCCTCACCTCAGCTATGGCCTGGAGCTGCCCACAGAGCGCATTGGCCGCTACGAAACCCAGTTGGTGCGGGAGTTTTATCAGGCGGTGGTCAACCACGCCCAGCTTACCTTGCACATTCGCCAAGCTGCCGGTCTCAACGCCCACCATATTGTCGAGGCCAGTTTTAAGGCGTTTGCCCGCGCCCTGCGCATGGCCGTAGAACGGGATCCCCGCCGACAAGAAGGGATCCCCAGTTCGAAGGGAGTACTCTAGGCATGAACTGGCCACGGAGACTGTTGGCCTTGGCTCTGGGATTGAGGACAGTTTTCTTCGGTCTGGGCCAGATGGGGGGTGCAGAGCGCTTGGGGGTGTTTCTGCCGCCTTTGTTTGATTGAGTTCTCCTTGCCCGTGGAGGATCTGGCCCAGTTTGCTCACAATGGCACGGTGAGCCGGCAGTTGGATTTTTATCTGCGGCGGCTTACGCCAGAGCAGCAGGCAGCTTTGGCAGATTTGCTCACACGCGATTTTGATCCCAGCACCTCTGCGCACTACTTTGATTCGAGACCTGAGGCCAGAACAGATCCAACTGGCCTTGTCCGCAGCAGAGGTGCGGAACACTTTCCCGTGAGAAGTGTCTTGAGCTGAGGAGCTGAGAAGAGGGCTGGCTGCTATCTTTGTCGGATGGCCCTCCTTGGTCTTGTTGAATCTCTGCCCATGCTGCTGTTGCTGACCAATCTGATTGCCGTTTTGCTGTTTTTGCTCTGCCCTTAGTGGATGCTGAGTGGATGCTGAGGCGGGAGTTCGGCGGAGCAGGGGTGCTGGCGGGAACCTTTGGCCTCATCGACCCGCAGCAGTTGGGAATCCCGGAGACTTTGGCGGTGGGTTGGATCCCAGGGTTGAGCTGGGCCTGGGTGCTGTTGGCGCTGTTGTCATGTCTGGCTCTGGGGATCAAGGAGCGGCAAGTGCGGGCCCGCTGGCTGTACAGCTTGGGAGTGGTCGGTCTGGTTCTATTTGGGCTGGGCTTGCTCTGGTTTTATGGGGCAGTGGGGGCGGTGAATGGGGCGGCCCTGGCGGAGGGGATCCCGCCGGCTCGGTTGCCGTTGCGGCGGTTCAGCCCTTCTTTGGCTGGCTATGCCAGCTTTGCCTATGCCCTGCTGCTGTTGCTGCTGGGGCGGCTGCAGTTGCCGGGAGGAAAAGCTTTTTTGGTGCGGCAGCGGCAGATCATCGTACCCCTGAGTGCCTTGGGGGCGGCGGTGGCAGCAGGGGCGGTGGTGGTGGGGTTGCTGCGGCCCGGCCTGGGCTCCTCGCCCGATTCGCCTTTTTTTGTAAAGCTGAGCACCAAACTGGACTTGATCACCTACACCTTTTCATTGCTGCAGGCGGCCTGTTGCCCGGCTATTTCACGGATCCCTTGCAGGCAGCCCAGGTGGAAATGGACTGCGATGAACGCTCAACTTGAGTACCTCTGAGCGGAGATCTCGTTTGCGCTGGCGCTGCGGAGCAATATGGCAACTCTGTTTTGGGCTTTGATCCCGGCTACCCTGCGCTCCACTACCCCTCTGTTGCTCACGGCCTTGGGGGGCATGTACTCCGAACGCAGCGGCGTGGTCAATATTGCCCTGGAGGGGATCATCTTGTTTGGGGCTTTGGCGGCGGCGGTAACCACCCAACGCCTGGAAGCTTCCCTTCTGGCCCAGACTCCAGCAGCTCAGGTGGGTTGGATCCCTTGGGTGGGTTTGTTGGCCGGCGCCTTAGGGGGGGTGGCCATTGCCTTTGTGCATGCGCTGATGTGCATCCGCTACAGAGCCGATCAAATTGTCAGCGGCACTGCCATCAACCTGTTGGCCATGAGCGTGCCTTCGCTGGTGCTGCAATCGTTCTACGGCAACACCACCAACTCTCAAGAAATTGTCAATCGGCTGCCGCTGTGGCATGGGTTTAGCCCCTTGGTGTATCTGGCCTTTCTGTTGGTGCCAATCTCCTGGTGGTTGCTGTTCAAAACACCCTGGGGCTTGCGGCTGCGAGCGGTGGGAGAGCATCCTCAGGCTGCTGCCACCATGGGGGTGGATGTCCTGGGTATGCGCTACGCGGCGGTGCTGCTCTCCGGCTTGTTGGGGGGCCTGGCGGGGGCTTATCTTTCCATCGGCTTTTTGAACCAGTTTGTCCGCAACATGTCAGCAGGAAAGGGCTTTATCGCCTTGGCAGCGATGATCTTCGGCAAGTGGCATCCCTTCGGGATCTTGGGCGCAACGCTGTTGTTTGGAGCCACCGACGCCCTGGCCATCCAACTGCAGGGAGGAGATGTGATGCCGCCCGTGTTGATCCAGGCGTTGCCCTTTGTGTTGACGATGGGGGTTCTATCGGGAGTGCTGAGCCGCACCCGCCAAACCCGCCCGCCGGCTGCCCTGGGCAAAATCTACAGCAACTGAAAGAGAGCCGAGAGACAACCCTTTCTAGCGCACAGTCATGATGGTCATCTCGATTCAAACTAGGACACTGCACCCACACCTAAAACGTTGGTCGCGTCGGCGTTGCGGAACAGTAATGCACTCGGCCAAAGGCTTTCCTCAATGGCCCAGGCATCTCACCCTAGACTGAACACCGCAGTCTAGAAATGGTCTAGAAACAGCTTAGAAACCCTCGGAAAGGCAGAGGGGCGCCAAGATGGGCTCCGGGGAACTCCCCAAAACAGGGATCCTCTCATGGGCAGCAATATCAAACTGGCTCGGTTGCTGGCTTTGGCGGCAGTTAGCGGTTGATCGGGGTCGATTGTACGCCCCTGCTGGGTACGCTAGTTCTGGACGCGATTCTCGGTGTGGGCCTGTTGGCTCCCGCCTTGGCAGCCCAGATGGGGCAAAGTCTAGCCGGTAGGGATCCCCATTTGGGTTTATTCTGGACTTAGCCATCTTTCCAGAGTTGCACCTCAGCTTATGCGGGATCCAGAGTCGAAAACGGTTTCACCCCATCGGGATTCCGGCGGTGGCCAACCCTGGAGGCTCTTGTTCCAAGCAGTCGGTAAATCAATCTATGTTAGGGGGGGATGAAAACCATGGACATTGATCTCCGTCCGCTGATCGTTCTGTCGCCCATTGTTTTGGTGGTTGCCTGGGCTGCCTACAACATCATCAAGGCTGCCATCAAGGGAGAAGCCAAGCTCTTCGGAGAGAGGGGCAACAACCCCTTCGGCAGAGGCGGGAGCTGAACGTGCGGATCCGGTCACAGCTGGCAGGCTCAGTATGCTAGGCGAAGCAACCCAGGCAGCGGTAACCCCTTCCGAGGGAGCCCGCTCAACATCCGCCGATGTGATTGTCATCGGGGCGGGAGTGGCCGGTTTGGTGTGTGCAAGGCAACTGCTGCGGGCGGGGCTCCAGGTTCTGGTGCTGGAAAAATCGGCGGGCTTGGGCGGGCGCATGGCCACCCGTCGAGTTGAACATGCTGGGCAAACGGTGCCAGTGGATCATGGGGCTCAATACCTGACTGCCGATTCGGATGGCTTTTATCGCTGGGTGAAGGAGCTGCTGGGCCTGGGGCTGCTGGCGGAATGGACGCGCTCGCTGCATGTGCTGGATCGAGAAGGGCTGCGCCCAGAGGATCCCAACGACGAGAAACCACGCTACGCTTGCCCCCAGGGCATGACAATGCTGGCCAAACACTTGGCTGCCCCGCTGTCGGTACACACCCAAACTCGTGTGGTCAGCCTCAAACCTTTGGCAACAAGCTGGCAATTGAGGGCGGAGAACGGCCAATGCTACGAGGCTGCTGCCCTGGTGGCGACAATTCCGGCCCCCCAGTTGCTGCCCCTGCTCCGGGAAGGGATCCCTTCGGCTGAAAACCTGTTGCCTCTGCTGGAATCCGCCCAGTATCAACCCTGCCTTGCGGTTTTGGCGGGCTACTCTGAGCATACGCCGCCTTGGAAGGGGATCAAGTGCTTGGAGGATCCGATGTTGGCCTGGCTGGGACTGGACAGCAGCAAGCGCCTGCAGCCGCTCCCGCCTGTGGTGGTCTTGCATGGGGGGGCGGAGTGGTCATCTCTGTACTTGGAGGCCGGCCCCTCTGAGCTGGAAAAGGCCGGTCGAGAATTGCTGGCCCACGCGGCCCAACGGCTGGATCCCTGGTTGGCTTCGCCACAATGGATGCAGGTGCACCGTTGGCGCTACGCTTTGCCTTTGGAAACCACGGGATTGGCCAGCTTAAGCACCCGTGTGCCGGTTTCCGCTGCTGAGGGATTGCCTTTGGTTTGTGCCGGCGATTGGTGCGCCGGAGGGCGCGTAGAGGGGGCTTGGCTCTCAGGGCAAGACGCTGCCAAAACCCTGCTTGGAATGCTTTCTGGGAAATGAGGGTATGCACAGGCCGACCCGGTCGGCAGGGCAAGTGCCTGACCTGGCGCAGGACAGAGATGACGGCAAGACCACTGGGAGGGTAGGCTGAGGGCCGCTGAGAATTTCCACCCTCTGGGCCGGGGAGTGTGCCAAGCTGAAAGGGTGGATCCCCTGGCAGATGCTCTCCTCTCCACTCATGTCCAGAATCTGTACAATCTACCGCCGTGCGCAATTTGCCGCCAGCCATCGGTACTGGTTGCCCGAACTCTCAGAAGCCGAGAACTTAGCCCGCTTTGGCCCAAATGCCCGTTTTCCCGGCCATGGCCACAACTATGTGCTGGAGGTGGGCATGAGTGGTGAGGTGGATGACTATGGGATGGTGCTCAACCTCTCGGAGGTGAAGCAGGTGATCCGGCAGCGAGTGATTCAAGATCTCAACTTTGCTTATCTAAATCAAGCTTGGCCGGAGTTTGCCCAAACCTTGCCCACCACCGAGTTTATCGCTTACGTGATTTGGCAACGCCTGGCCGAGGCTCTGCCCCTAACCAGCGTCCGTCTGTACGAGGATCCCGAACTTTGGGCCGAATACCGAGGAGAAGCCATGCAAGCCTACCTGACGGTTGCCACCCATTTCAGCGCCGCCCACCGCTTGGCTCTGGATCACCTGAGTTTTGAAGAAAACAGCGCCATCTACGGCCTCTGTGCCCGTCCCCACGGCCACGGCCACAACTACGGCCTGGAGATCACCGTCAAGGGATCCATCCATCCGCGCACGGGGATGATCGTGGACTTGGCGGCCCTGCAGCGGCTGATCGAGGAGCAGGTGGTGAAGCCGCTGGATCACACCTTTTTGAACAAAGACATTCCCTACTTTGCCCAGGTGGTGCCCACCGCCGAAAACATTGCCCTCTACATCCAGCGGCTGCTGACTCTGCCCCTGCGGGAGCTGGGGGTGCAGTTGCACCGGGTTCGCCTGCAGGAGAGCCCCAACAACAGCAGCGAGGTCTATGGGGAGTTTCCGCTGGAAGAGCTGCTCAACCCCTCAGCAGGGATCCTCCAGGGTGTGGCTCCCCCCGCTTCTGGCAGCCCTATTGCCACGCAACGCTGATGTGACCACCATGCTGGATCTGGTTAAGCTGAGCGGGCAAATTCCTGCGTTCACCCGGCACCTGCAACAGGAGTCGAAAGCCAGCCAAGAACGCCTCCGCCAAGCCTGGCAAGTTTTCGAGCGCTGGCAGCAGGAGCCGCAGGTTTGGCAGTCCCGCTGGGTGGAGTGGGGATCCCATCTGTCGTTTGTTTGCGCCAGCCCCGCCGAGCCGCCGGAAGCCTGGGGATCCCTGCCCAAGGTCGAGCCTCTGCAGGGGCGACACACGGTGGTGGCCACGGATGGATCCCAGATTTTGCCCAGTCACCACGAGATTGCCTACTGCTCGCTGATCAATGTTGGGCGCGTGGTTCTCCACTACGGCACCCAGGAGTGGCCGCTCCTGGACAGCCAGCCCCTGCTGCTGTATGGAGATGGGCCCCTTGCCCAGCAAAACCGCTCAGACTCCCCTCTCTCGGAACCGCGGGCAGAAGGGTTGCCGAGGGCCCCCCTTAACCGGCGAGACTCTCGCCCGCAGCGCGCTCCAGGTGAACGCAATCCTACCAGCGGCACGGAGTCCTCGTTGGGGCTGGAAGAGATACTGGCCTTACGACGCTCCCAAGCGGAACTGGAGGAGCTGGCTCGTTTGGCCCTGTCGGTGCCCCGTCGCCGCACCACGCTGGCGCTCCTGGATGGATCCCTAATCCCTTGGGGACTGGAGCCTCTGCCCCAGTCGGCCCGGCGCCCCTGGTTGGATCCCATTCTGGCGACCTTGGAGCAGTTGCGGGCGGCCCGCATTCCTCTCGTGGGCTACATCAGCGCCTCCCGCAGCAGCGAAACCCTCAACTACCTGCGCTTGGGGCTGTGCCCGTACCTGGGCTGTGACTGCTACCGCTACTGTCCCGGCGAGAAGTCTCCTCCCTGCCATCCCTTCGCCCCCCTGGCAGACCGCGTCTTTTGGGGATCCCTGCTGCAGCCGGGAGAGCGCAGCCCCCTTTGGCGCAGCGGCGCCAGCGTGTTGGACGCCTTCGGGGAACACCACGTCCACTGTTGTTACCTCAATGTTGGCGAGGGATCCCTGGGCCAAGCCGAAATTGCTCGCCTGGAGTTTCCCGCTTGGGTGGTCCAGGATGCGGAGTTGCTGCAGCGGGCTCTGGCAGGGGTGCTGAGCCAAGTGCACAAGGGCTTTGGCTACCCCATCGCCTTGGCGGAAGCCCATCATTTGGCGGTGGTGAGAAGCGGGGATCGGCAGCGGTTTTTTGCCTTGATCGAGCAGGAGCTGCTCCGGGCCGGCCTGCGCCACGTGGCCGTCTCCCGCAAGGAAGCCCAGAAGCGGAGTGGCATTGCCTGAACCGACGCCGGGGATCCCTGGCACCCAAGAGAAGGCTGTAGCCTATTGAGGGGATCCCCATTCAACGGCTAGGGTTGCCAAGGTGTCCCAATCCTGTCTCTGTTGCCGACATGACCGACATGATGATCCGAGCCCCTCTGCGCAGCCTCATCTCCCCCCTCACCCACGACCCCCTTTGGTACAAAGATGCAATCATCTACGAGCTGCCGGCACGGGCCTTTTTCGACAGCGACGGCGATGGCGTGGGCGACTTCCAGGGCCTGACCGAAAAGCTGGACTACTTGCAAGAACTGGGGATTACAGCCGTCTGGCTGCTGCCGTTTTTCCCCTCGCCTTTAAAAGATGACGGCTACGACGTTTCTGACTTTACCAGTGTTCACCCTGACTTGGGCACCCTAGAGGACTTCAAGATCTTTCTGGAGGCTGCCCATAAGCGGGGGATCCGCGTCATCATTGAGCTCATCCTCAACCACACTTCGGATCAGCACCCCTGGTTTCAGCGGGCCAGACGAGCTGCCTCCGGCACCCCCGAGCGGGACTTTTACGTTTGGAGCGATACCCCCGAAAAGTACAAAGAGGCCCGCATTATCTTTCAAGACTTTGAAGCCTCCAACTGGACCTGGGATTCAGTGGCCAAGGCCTACTACTGGCACCGCTTTTACTCCCACCAGCCAGATCTCAACTACGACAACCCCGCCGTACAAAAAGCCATGTTCGAGGTGGTGGACTTTTGGCTGAGCTTGGGGGTAGATGGCATGCGGCTGGACGCGGTGCCTTATCTCTACGAGCGGGAGGGCACCACCTGCGAGAGCCTACCGGAGACCCATGCCTTTCTCAAGGCTCTGCGCCGACACATTGACCAAAGGTATCCTGGCCGCATGCTGCTGGCGGAGGCCAACCAGTGGCCAGAAGATGCTGTGGCCTACTTCGGCGATGGGGACGAGTGCCACATGGAGTTCCACTTTCCCCTCATGCCACGGCTGTTTATGGCCATCCAGATGGAGGATCGCTTCCCCATCATTGACATCCTGCAGCAAACCCCTCCCATTCCTGAAACCTGCCAGTGGGCCCTCTTCCTGCGCAACCACGACGAGCTCACCCTGGAGATGGTCACTGACGAGGAGCGGGACTACATGTACCAGGTGTACGCCAAGGATCCCAACGCGCGGGTGAACCTGGGGATCCGCCGCCGCTTGGCCCCCCTGCTGGGCAACAGCCGCCGCCGCATCGAGCTGATGAACAGCCTGCTGTTTTCTCTGCCCGGCACGCCGGTCATCTACTACGGGGACGAGATCGGCATGGGGGACAACATCTACCTGGGGGATCGCAACAGCGTGCGCACCCCCATGCAGTGGAGCGCCGACCGCAACGCCGGCTTTTCGCGGGCCAACCCTCAGAAGCTCTACCTGCCCATCGTCATCGACGCCGAGTACCACTACGAAGCTGTCAATGTGGAGGCGCAGCGAAACAACCCCCATTCCCTGTGGTGGACCATGAAGCGGCTCATCGCCGTGCGCAAGCGATTCCAAGCTTTTGGCCGCGGCTCCTTTGAGCTGCTCCACCCGGAAAATCGCAAGGTGCTTGCCTTTATGCGGGCCTTTGGCGATGAGCGCATCTTGGTGGTGGCCAACCTCTCCCGCTACGCCCAGTGGGTGGGGCTGGATCTATCGCCGTGGGAAGGATTGATCCCGGTGGAGATCTTTGGCCACACCGAGTTTCCCCCTATTGGGCGACTGCCCTATTTCCTAACGCTAGGCCCCCATTCCTTTTACTGGTTTTCCCTTGAGCCCAAAACGGAGACCATCCACCTCAGCCCCAGCAAAGCGGAGGAGCAGGAACGCCTGGTCCCTCTGGTTGTTCAAAGTGGTAGTCCTCTGGTTGTTCAAAGTGGTAGTTGGGACAGTCTCTTGCAAGGGGAAAGCCAAAAGCAGCTGGAGGCAGTCTTGGTGGACTACCTCTACCGCTGTCGTTGGTTTGGCTCCCAAAACCGCCAGCTCCAGGCGATCCATATCCTGCAGGCTATCCCCTGCCGCCGAGAAGAGGAGTCCTTGCTGGGCAGCCAGATCTTGCTTCTCCAGGCCGAGTTTATCGAGGGCGATACGCAGCTCTACTCTCTCCCTGTGGGCTATGCCACCCAAGAAGCAGCCGTACACCTGCGCCTAGAGATGCCCCAGGCGGTCATCCTCCCTGTGCAAGTGGCCGGAGGGCCGGCGGGAGTAATTTTCAACGCTCTGGCTGACAAAAGCTTCTTGCTGCGGCTGCTGCAGCTAATTGCCCAGCAGGGCCGCCTGCGTCACCGTCAGGGAGAGCTCTGGGCCACTAGCTTTGCTGCCCTTGAGCATGACCTGGAACCCCGCCTCCTCAAGGCGGAGCAGAGCTACACCTCCGTTGTCTATGGCAACCACTACCTCCTCAAGCTCTACCACCGGGTGGCCGAGGGGGTAAACCCAGAGCTGGAGATAGGCCGCTACCTGCTGGAGCACCATCCCCAGGTGCGCGTGCCACGGCTGCTGGGATCCCTGGAGTATCGCCGTCGTCGCGGGGCCCGTGGGTTTGATCCCGCCGATCAGCCCATTACCCTGGCCATTTTGCAGGAGTACATCCCCAACGAGGGAGATGCCTGGCACTACACCCTGGACAGCCTGGGGCAATTTTTTGAGGCGGTGCTGGTTCACTACCCAGAGGTGGATCCCGTGCCCGTGCCGCAGGGATCCTTCTTGGAGCTTTCCCAACAGCCCTTGCCGGAGCTGGCCTACGCCACCATCGGCAGCTACCTAGAATCGGTGCGGATCTTGGCCAAGCGCACCGCCGAGCTGCACATCGCCCTGGCTGCCGATACGGAGAACAAAGACTTTGCCCCAGAGCCTTTCTCCAGCCTGTACCAGCGCTCCGTTTACCAGTCCATGCGCAACTTGGTGGGGCAGGTGTTTCCGCTGCTGTTCGCGTCAGCGGGACGGAGTCCTTATAAGCAGCTCCCCAAGCTGCCGGAAGCAGAGGCCAACTTGGCTCGGGCTGTTTGCGACCAAGAAGGGGAAATCATGAGCCGCTTCCGCCTGATCCTGGAGCGGAAGATCACTGCCCTGCGTACCCGCTGCCACGGGGATTATCACCTGGGCCAGGTGCTGTTTACCGGCAAAGACTTTGTCATCATCGACTTTGAAGGGGAGCCGGCCCGCTCTTTGGGCGAACGGCGTCTCAAGCGTTGCCCCTTACGGGATGTGGCGGGGATGTTGCGATCCTTCCACTATGCTGTCCACACAGCTTTGCGCCAGCAACTGGAGAGCGGCTTGGTCTGCGCCGACCACTGCCCCGACATGATGCGGTGGGCCCAGTTTTGGCACCGCTGGGTCTGCGCGGGCTTTTTGGCCGAATATCTGCAGGTGGCTTCCCAAGCGGCTTTTTTGCCCCGCAGCCTGCAAGAGATAGAGGTGTTGTTGGACGCCTATCTGCTGGAAAAAGCCATTTACGAGCTGGGCTATGAGTTGAACCACCGCCCCGAGTGGGTGGAGATTCCCCTGCGCGGGATCCTGCAGTTGCTGGGCATTTCCACCAAGGTTTAGGGGATCCTGTCGGCAGGCCATTTGGGGTGAGCGACTGGGGGACAAGCATGTGTGGACGGTTTAGCCTGGGAGTGGCGCCAGAAGTGCTGATGCAGCATTTCGGCTTGCCGGTGGCAGCCCAAGAAAGGGCAGCTGTCCCCCGGTATAACATCGCTCCTTCTCAGCCGGTGCTGGCGGTGGTGGCGGGATCCCTTCAGCGCGAGGCAACCCATTTTCGCTGGGGCTTGATCCCCAGCTGGAGCCGAGCTCCTCAGGCCGGCTGGATCAATGCCCGAGCTGAGACAGTAGCTGAGAAGCCTTCTTTCCGCGAAGCTTTCCGCCGTCGTCGCTGCTTGATCTCGGCCGATGGTTTCTACGAGTGGGCCGACTCAGGTACGGCCAAGAAGGGCAGACAACCCTACTGGTTTCACCTGGTGGATCGACCGGTATTTGCCTTTGCCGGCATTTGGGAACGCTGGCGCAGTCCAGAGGGGGTGGAGCATGCCTCTAACCCCCAAAACCCTGAACTTTGCTGAATTTACTGAGCTTTAGGCGGTTTGGCAAAAGTCATTGAGAGGGATATAGTAGACCAAGTTTCCCCCTGATCCTTGAGTCCACCGCAACGGTTGCCGGGAAGTGAAGGGGGAAAGCGCTCGGGGGGTACTCCTCAGGGCTTTGCGGGATACCGCCTTCCTGCTCAGAGATAGGCAGGATGCGATCGCTTCTTTCCTGAACCATGTTCAGGAGAGTTCAGCGTGAATGTATCAGGTGGAAACCTGTGCCATCCTCAACACTGCCGCCAACCGTCTGATGCAGCTTTTTCACGAGCGGATGCCCGTGATTTTGACGGAAAACGACTACGACCTCTGGCTGGATCCCCAGGTGCAGGATCCCAAGCTGCTTTTGCCCTTGCTCCGCCCCTACCCAGCAGAAGCCATGGCGGCTTATCCGGTCAGCACCTATGTGAACAACCCCCGCCACGAGGATCCCGCTTGCCGTGCTCCTATCGGAGAAGCAGTGCAGGGATCCAGCCTCAGCGAGCCCGCTGGTAGCGCATCCCCGGCAGTTGTACCAGCCAGCCTTCCAATTCCATAAGCAGCAGGGTACTGGAAAGGGTGGCAATATCCATCTGGCTAGCCTGGGCCAGGGCATCGAGGCTGAGGATGCCCTCCCCTAGCAGCTGCCAGAGCAGTTGCTGTTGGGGATCGCTGGGGCCAGTGGACGAGGGCTGCTTTAGCACAGGGGATCCCTGGAGGAGGCCCAAGTCTTTCAACAGCTCCTCGATCCCCAGGATCATGCCGGCGCCGTCGCGGATGAGCTGCAGGCAGCCGCGGGCTGCTGCCGTGTCGATGTTCCCCGGCAGGGCATACACTTCCCGACCGTAGTGGTTGGCCAGGTGAGCAGTAATTAGCGCTCCCGAGGTTTCCGGAGCCTCCATCACCAAAGTGGCGCGGCAGAGGCCGGCAATGATGCGGTTGCGCTGGGGAAAATGCTCCTTGGCCGGTGGCGTGCCGGGGGGATATTCGCTGAGGATGGCCCCTTGGGCCAGGATGCGCCGGTAGAGAGCTTGATGGTGAGCTGGGTAAACTTTGTCCACCCCCGTTCCCACCACGGCCACCGTCTTGCCGCCGGCATCCAGACAGGCCTGGTGGGCAATGCCGTCGATCCCCGTTGCCAGCCCCGAGACCACCACACAGCCAGCTTCCGCCAGGGCAGCGCTGACTTTCTGGGTCCACTGTCGACCGTAGGCCGTAGGGGCGCGGGTGCCGACGATGGCAATAGCCGGCTGTTGCCAATTGGGACATTCTCCTAGGGCATAGAGAATGGGCGGGGGATCTGGCACCTCCCACAGCAGCGGCGGATAGTCCGGATCTGCAGGCGTGAGAAAGGGGATCCCCGCTTTGAGGGTTTCCTCCAGGATCTGCTCGGGATCAAGGCCAGGACGGGCAGAGACAATAGCCTGGGCCAGGGTGGGGCCAATGCCTTCCACCTGCCGCAGGGCCGGGGCATCCGCTTGCCAAGCCCGCTCCAGGGATCCAAAAAACTCCGCCAGCCGCTTGAGCCGGTGGGGGCCAATCCCTTTGATGCGGGCCCAAGCTAGCCAGTAGGGCCGCTCCCGTTCTTCATGGCCTGGCCCACGGGAAGGCTCCCTCTTGCCAACAGGATCTGAAGGGGAAAGGGGAAAAGACAATTTAGCTCTGCGCAGTAGTGGCCGTATCTTACTTAAATGATTGGCAAAAGGAACGCTTGGCAAAAAAGCAGGAGATGGGTAGATGTCAGGGTTGGATCCCGCCGGTAACCTTCAAGGATCAAGGCAGCTGCGGTTTGGGCGGATGCGCCAAGCTTGGGTGTGGGGGGCCTATCCCCTGCTGTGGCTGTTGACCTGGGTGGGATCCCGCTCGGCCCAGCCCCAGTTTTTGGGGATCCCGGCCTGGTATTGGCTGGCGGGATTGGCTGTCCTGCTGTTGGTACCTCTTAACTTCTACATTGTGCGCGTTTGCTGGCCGAGAGGCGGAGATGAGTAACACGGTTTTGAGTCTGGGTGTGGTGGGGGCATACTTGCTGCTGCTGGCGGCCATTGGCTTCTGGAGCTATCGCCACAGCGGCCAGGATCCGGTGAGCTATTTTTTGGCAGGGCGGGGGTTGGGATCCCTGGCTCTAACCTTGACGACGCTGGCGACGCTGCTCAGTGCCTTTACCTTCATTGGGGTGCCAGCGGATGCCTATACCCATGGCCTGGGAATCTTCCTGGGGGTGGGAGTGACCACCGCCCTCATTTCGGGGCTGTTTTTGTGGGTGGGCTACCGGGTATGGCTAGCAGCCCAACACTTTGGCTTCATCACCCCTTCCGAGTTTTTCGGCCACCGCTTCAACAGCCCTCTTTTGGCTCTACTCTACTGCCTTAGCGCCCTGACGTTTACCGCCCCCTACATCAGCATCCAGATCATTGGCGGAGCCCGCACCCTGGCGGCGGTGTTGGGGGAGGGGATCCCCTACTGGCCCTTGGCAGTGGTGGTGGCGCTGGTGATCTTGGGGTATGTGCTCTTTGGCGGATCCCAGGCGGTGGTCTGGACGGACGTGGTGCAGGGGATCATCTTGATTTTGGGGATGGGGGTGGCCTTTGTTGCCCTAGCCTTGGGGGTGGGCCAGGAGGCTGCCGGGCAGTTGGATCCCTGGCTGAGCTTGCCCGGCCCCCAAGGACGCTGGAGCTGGCAAGGGTTACTCGGCAATCAACTGCTGTTTTTCATGGCCACTCCCCTTTTCCCACAATTTTTCCAGCGCTTTTACATGGCCAGGAGTGCTCATCCCTTCAAGACCCTGATGGTAGTCTGGCCGCTGCTGATTCTGCTGGTCTTTTTCCCGGCAGCTCTGCTGGGGGTTTGGGGCCGCCTGGCTTTTCCCAGCCTGGAGAAAACGGATCAGATTATGCCCATGATGTTGCAAACCCTGCCCAGCGGCGTAGCAGCGGTGGTGATTACGGCGGCCCTGGCTGCTCTCATGTCTACAGCTGACTCCCAGCTTCTCACCGCCAGCTCCCTAGTGACGCGGGATCTGGTGGTTACCTTCTTCAGGCGCCAGCTTTCCCCCCACCAAGAAGAGTTGCTAGGCCGCTGGGTGGTGCTGGGGATCGGCCTAGCTTCCTTTGTGATTGCTCTTAACCCGCCGGGGCTGATTGTGGAGATTGCCACCTGGAGCTTTCAGGGCAACGCCATGCTGTTCCCTGTCTTAATTGCTGGCCTGTACTGGAAGCGGGCTACCCGCGCCGGGGCAGTAGCCGGGGCCCTCGTCTCCAGTGGCCTGACTTTAGGTTGGCTGTCGGGTCTGTTGCCGCGGGCTTGGACAGGGGGCTGGTTACCCGTAATCCCGGCAGTGGTGATCGGCAGTGGGGTGTTAATTGGCGTAAGCTTGCTTACCCAGCCGCCCAAGGAGCAGGTGACCGCCTACTACGAGGAAGGGCCTTGGGGAGAGTAGGTTATTCTTTATCGATCAGCTCAATCAACGCTTTTCCAGGTCTGCCGGTAGCCAGCCAGCTTGAGCCAGGCCGTTGAGAAATGCGAAAGTCCCTCCTAGAAAAAGCAAGCCCATCAGGCCCGCCAAGGGGTTGCCACCAATCCCCGTTAGCCACGCTGGCGCCCTGCCGGTGTAGTCTATCCAGGCCAAGTTGTTGACCCAGGCCATGCCCCATACCCAACCCGCGTGCAGCCCTAGGCTAAGGCCCAGCTTGTTTTGGTTCCAGACCCTCGCCTGCACCAGCAGCAGCCCCATCAGCCACAGTCCGGGAAATTGCGGCCAGGTGGCGAGAATCTCAGGCAAAGGCTTCAGGAAATGGGCCATAGCAAACAGGAAGCTGGATCCCCACACCGCAGTGCTGCAACCGTAGTCCAGCAGCATCTCCTGCAGCAGCCAGCCGCGAAAAAACAGCTCCTCCGCCAGCGCCACCCCCAAGCCCAAAAGCAACCCCAGCAACCCATAGACCAGCAGGGATCCCCCTCCTACCGCCCTCCAACTCAGCCAACCCAGGGATCCCTCCAGGCCCAAAAGCAAGAAAAGCCCCCCGACCCCGATCCCCAGGCCCCACAGGATCCCGCCTCGGCAAGGCCAACTGCCATCCAGTCCATAGGCGGAAAACCCGGATCCCCACAGCCCCAGCCAGACCAGCAGCAAGGCGTACAGGGGCAGCCACAGGTAGGCTCGCGCTTCCGGAAAAAACCACCCCCCCAGCCCGACCCACGGCAGCCAGGCTAGGAGGGGGATCCCCAAAAACAGCAACAGCCGCAGCGGCAAGGGCAAAGCCTTGAGTTTTGCAATCAGCAGGCCCACCCCAACCGCTCCTGCTTAGCGTTCCGGCTCAATGGAGCTGGTGAGGCCGTGCTGACGCAACTGCTCACAGTAAAACTCCGCGTGCTCCCGCGGCACCACGATCACCACAGCAACGCCGTTGTTGTGGGCTTCCAGCATGATCTCAGTGGCTTGCGGCGGCATCATCGCCGGGATCACCTTCACCAGCACCTGCACCACGTACTCCATGGTGTTGACATCGTCGTTGTGCAGCAACACCCGGTACATGGGCATGTGCTTTGGGGTTACAGAAGGCTTGACCAGGGTCTCTGTAGCCACAACGATCCCTCCTTCGGCAGGGTCAAAAGAAGTCTAAGGAACGCAAAACCGCAGAAATGGGGCAAAAGCAGGAAAAACTGTAATGAAATTTTAGCCTTCTCAGCAAGCTCTGTGAAAAGGCCCTGGGGAGCCTAATCCATTAAACAAACCCTAACCCAACCTTCACCTGCCCACAACCTCAGCTTGAGGGTAAAGGTGCTTGACTAAAAAGGCGATTGGCCTCTGCTGCGGATCCCTTTACATTTGCCTGTGTCCCTGAGGTGGGCCCTATGAGTTCCCTGCGTTCCCGTCGCTTTTTCCTGCAGTTGCTGATGTTTGGAGGTGGGGCAGCTGCCCTGGCTGCCTGTGGGGGCACCTCCAGTTCCTCCATTCCCCCCCTGGGAGAGCCCGGGTTCCCTCAAGGGGTATTTGCCGGGGATCCCACCGCAGAAGGGGCGGTGCTTTCCACGCGGGTGATCCCGGCCAGTGCAACAGACACGGTTGCGGTGACGTTGCAGGTGGCTGAGAATTCCGAGTTCAACCCCATTTCGCAACAAGTTTCGCTTACTGCTCGCCGTGTGGCGGGCCGCAACTACCGCACTGAGCCAGGCGACTACATTGCTCGTGCCGTCGTCACCGGCTTGAGGCCAGCGCAGCGCTACTTCTACCGGTTTGTCAGCGAGGGGTTTACCAGCCCTGTAGGCCAGTTTCGCACCCTGCCAGCTCCTGGGGATGGACGACCCATTCGCTTCTTACACATCAGTTGTGCCAACGAGCCTCCCTTTCCTAATTGTGAACGGCTTTTTGGCACCGGTGAACCCGACCAATCCGCAAGTGAGCGGGATCCCAGGGGTAACGACGGGCAACTTGCGCTTTTTGGAGCTGGCGGTGCCCAACTACAACGTTATTGAAGTGTCCGGCAGCCGCTGCACCATTCAAATCAAAGGCCCCGCCGGCAATGTCTTGACGGATCCCTTAGGGCGAAGGGGGGAACTGAATTTGCCGCAATGAGAAGTCGGCCAGACCGATGCGGGAGCTTCGCCGGATTTCTGGTCAGAATTAAGGGATCCCTGCTCTACTCGGGATCCCTTTTTTTGTAACTCTTTTTCGCGATTTTCAGCATGAGATTCTTAAGATCCTTAACGTGATCTGAATCATTCGGGAGAAACGGATCTGGGTGCTAGAGTGTGGGCGTTGAGGTGGATCCCTGTAGAAAATCTATTCTTTCTCCGTTTTTCAGTAGGAGGGCAGTCTTATGGCTTCGGTGCGGGGCTGGTTGATGGCAAGCTTAATAGGGGCAGCCACGGTTGTTGGGGGCGCTGCCGCCTGGGCTCAGAGCCGTAGTTTGTGGCTTCTTAATGGACAATCGACCGTAGTTACAGGCTATTTCTACCGAGGTGAAAACATCTGGGCGCAGTGCGACCAGGATTGCTTCGATGTGGATCTGGTGCTTTACGATGCCAGCGGTCAGGTGGTGGCTGCAGACGAACTGTTGGACGATTTCCCCATCGTGCAGGCGCCCTACGAGGGCAACTTTTCTGTCAAGGTGATCATGGCTAGCTGTCTCCACCCCAGTGGTTGTGCTGTGATCGTAGACTCGGACTACAGCTTCTAGAAGGGTGCTGGCTGTCCTCACTTCGCTGCTACTGCTTAGGAACTCAGTCCGTAGCCTAGGCTGCTTTGTGAGCAGCTTCCTGGACTTTGGCGTGGGTAAACTTGCTCAGGCCGTGGATGGTCTTTTCCCAGTAGAAGGGCTTGGTAAAGAGCTGCCACAGAGCCATGTAAGCTGCCATAGAGTGCAGTTGCCAGTAGATGGGGTTGAGCAGGGCATAGAAGGCCAGATCGTAGTACCCTCGCCGGAAAACGGCCACCAAGTTGAGGTAAATCCCAATGGCATTGCCCACCAGGAGGTTAAACAAGCCCAGATAAACCAGCCAACTGGGGAAAATGTTTTGCAGCCAATGGGCGCGGGTGAGCAGCCAGTAAATAAACAGCAGCCACATGATGGGGCTGGTGAGAAAGGTAAAGAAGCTGCCCCCGATAAAAAATTGGTAGGATAGCCAGTTTTTGAGGCCCAGCTTGCGCAAGGAGCGCAGGGGGTTGCGGTTGTGCACCAGCCAAGTTTGCATGTAGCCTTTGATCCAGCGGGAGCGCTGCCGGATCCAGTTTTTAACGGCACAGTTGGCCTCTTCGTAGGTGGTGGAGTTGATCACGCCCACGGTATAGCCGTGCTGGCTGGCGCGGATGCCTAGATCTGCGTCTTCGGTGACGTTAAAGGGATCCCATCCCTGCAGCTCCCGCAGGCGGTCAGTGCGAAAGTGGTTGCTGGTGCCACCCAAGGGGATCGGCATTCTGAGAGTTTCCAAACCCGGCAGCAGATAGTCGAACCAATAGGAATACTCCAAGGTAAACATGCGGGTGAGGAAGTTCTCGTTGCGGTTGAAGTAGTTGAGGGCAGCCTGGACGCAGACCAAGCTGGGATCCCCTTTCTGGAAGGCGATGACCGCTTTTTTGAGTTGATCTGGGTCAGGAATATCTTCAGCGTCGTAGATGGTGAGATATTCGCCACGGGCAAAGGCCAGGCCGTAGTTGCAGGCTTTGGGTTTGGTCTTGGGCTTGCTATCTGGCACGATGAGCAGGCGCACGTAGCGGGGGGGCTTGGCAGCTCGAGCTGCCTCAATGGTGTCTCGGTCGTTTTCCTCCAACAGAATAAGCACATCCAACCGCTCATGGGGGTAATCCAGCTTGGAGAGAGACTTGATCAAAATCGGCATTACTTCCGGCTCTTTGTAGACCGGCACCAGGATGGTGTAGATGGGCAAGGTGCGGTCATCGAGGGCGGCCACTTCTTCATCGGTAATCTGGTGGAAGCGATCGGCGGATCCCACTAGGCTGAGCAGCAGTTTGAACAGGATCGAAGCGACGTAAAAAAGATTGATCAGCAGCACCAAAATGGTCAGAGTCGTCCAGGGAGCAGTGGCCAACCCCAATAGAAATAGCAGCAGCAGGCCGTAGCCCACTGCAATCTGAGAAGGAGTAAACACCCGCGAGGCCGATTCCTCCGGCAGGCGGGCCATGAGCTTGTACACCGCCTCTTGGCTGAAGCGGGATCCCTGGTCTTGGCTGAGCAGTTGCGTGATATCCTGCTCGGTGCCCAGCACCTTTTCAATCCGCAAGCCTGGCCGCCAGCTGTAGAGCAGCTCATCCACCGCCCAGTCCAGGGGGTCATTGACCATCACTGTAAGGGTGTGCTCATCCGTCCAGCTCAAGGGGTAGAAGAGGTGGCGCATCATCACCTCGGGATCAAACTGCCGGCTCAGGCTCTCGTCGCGGTGGAGCAGCCCTGTCCCCATTAGTTCTGAGACAGCGGGGTAGCCCAGCAAATGGGTTAGGATGCTGAGATACTCGGGGGTGGAGAGGTAGCTCAGCCGGGTCAGCACCTGCCCCAGGCTGGAGCCGGTGCGGCGGCGGATCTCCAAAGCCTGCTGCCACTGCTCTAAGGTAAGACGGCTGCCCAGCAGCTCGGCGGCCAGCTTGCGCTCAAGGATGACCGTCAGGATCTGCTTTTCAGTGGCTGGGATCTCCCAGAGTTTTTCTGCTTCCGGGCACAGGTGTTTCACAGACTGCCAAATGGCGGGGAAGCCCGGCTCTTCTGTGGCCACCACAACAGTTTGCGGGTCGAGCCAGCCACAGGGCAGAAAGCGCACCGGCACCAAATCAATAGGCTCAATCAGCCAAGGCAGCTCTGGATCTAGGGAGTGCTTGAGCAGCCAGTCTCTCAGCCTAGGCCGGTCCAGAATCTGGCGACACAAGTTGACAAACTCGCCCGGGTGCATGACTCGCAAGCTCCAAAGAGCCCTAGGCAAGGAGCAACTAGCTGCTTCGCGATACTCCTCAGCTTCCGCCAGTTGCTGCCGGGTGAGGTAGCCTGTCTGCACCAGCCAGGACTTAATCGACTGCAGCATGGCCTCAAAGTTTGGGTTTGGCTTCAGTCTGGCTCAAGCAGAAGTCGATGACTAGCCCCCCTAGGAAAGGGTGGGCGACTCAGGGCGGCGGGCCAAGCGTTGGTAGGTATTCCAGGCCCCTACTGCCAGCAAAAGGGCCAGCAGCAGCACTAACCAATAGCGGTATTGCCACAACAAAAGCTGCCAACTGAAGCGACCGGGGTAGCGCACTCGATAGCCTGCCGGCGTGAGATCCCAGCTCTGTACTTGGGTGAGATCGGGGGCAGCGGCATAGGCGGTGAGCACGTTTCCCTGTAGCTGGTTGGCCAGGCGGGTGCGCGGATCGGCAAGGCCGCGGCTGAGGCGCTCTGCCAAAGCCGGGTCAGATCCCCACCAGGAAAGCCAAAGGGTGGGCTTGCCTTGGAGGAGAAAGTATTGCAAAAGGCCGAGATTCTCCTGGGGCTGAGCGGCCAAGGCCACCTGCTGGTTGAGGGGATTGATGATTTCAAACTGGGATCCCAGCCGGATGGGGCTATTAAGCTCCACCTGATCTGGCCCAGCCACGATCACCTGCCAGGCAAAGTTCTCTGCTTGGAGTTGGGATTTCCCCTCCGGCAAAAACTGGAGGGTGGGCAACAAGGGCTGTGCCGACAGACGACCAAGGGCACCCAAGAGATAAGCAGTAGCTGGCAGCAACTGGGGATCCCCTACCCACACTTGGCCGGATCCTCGAAGCACCGCCGGGATCTCCTGCAGCTCGCCGCTAGGGGCTTGGTAGCCGCTCCAGAGAAGGCCAGAGCTATCGGAACGCACTTGCAAAGTCAGCGGGGTCAGGGATCCCTGGCAATTACCGGGGCTGGCGCCATAGTCAAAGCGGAGCTCCAGTTGATTAAAGCGGCGCAGCAGGCGGGTGGGCAGGATTACGGTCTCGTTGAGCTGGGTGCGCCCGGTTAGGTTGTAAGTGCGCAACAGAACGCCATTCAAGAACACGTAGCCGGTGAGGCGATCCCCCACTCGGCCATCCACCGGGTTCATAATGACGTCTAGTTGCGCCGCCAGATCCCGCGGCCGCCCCCCCAATTGGGACAGGTTGAAGTTGAAGACCAAAGACTGGCTGCCAAACCCCCGCAACATGGGATCCACGATCCCCAGCTCTCGCAGGCTGAGGCGGTTGGCCCTGAGCGCTCTCTCCAGATCCGCCACCCTTGTCACCTGGATGCCGCGGCTGACCAGCCCCGCCCGCTTCCATTCTTCATAGAGAGCAAGAATAGCTTCCCGGCGGGCGGCCACTCGCAGGCGGGATCCCTCTGGGGTAATTTGATGCTGCAAGTGGGGGGTGAAATTGGCCGGCTCTAAGATCACCTGTGCCCCCTGCTTCGGACGGTTGCTCCACAGGATGGGCGTTTGCGGAAACAGGTGAGAAAGGAGGCTGTACAGCCACAGAGCTGCTTCCGCCGTCTCAGAGGAAGGATTGGCCGGCACTACCAAAGTAACCTGAGGATACAGCCGGCCCAGAAAACCGGCCACCGTGGCATCAGGAACGAGGGGCGCCAGCTCAAAGAAACTGTCCCGCCCTACCGTCAGCAGCAGGTTGCCGGTATTCAAGTCGGCACAAATATCGTCGCTGATGCTCAGGAAAGGCTGCACCGACAAGGTGATAAAGCGCTCGCCAGCGGCCAAGCTGGGGATGGGCACCCGCACCACCGGCTCCTGCCGCAGATCTTGCACCAGGAAGATACCCGCCAGCTCGTCATTGATCAGCACCCGCACCGTGGACGTGGGCTTGAGCACCGGCGAGGGATCCAGGCGTAACTGCACAAAGCTGGCCTCGGGGTCAAGGCCGTTGAGGGGGGCAGGGACAGTAACATCCAGGCGCGGGTTAGCTCCTTGCAGCAGCACCGAGCGGTCGTAGCCCAGCCTTTGTAGAGAAATGACTTCCGCTGCGTGGACAGCCGTCGGCCCGCAACACCAAAGCAAACCGGCAACCCACAAAGCCCACTGCCTTGCCTTCTGCGTCACCTTGACCCCCTCTTGCTTATCCCTCACTTGTCTAATGCAGGCAAGCCCCTTGGCCCACCTGACCCAAGTTTGCCCAACATGCAGAAATCTGTAAGCTTTCGGGGGTCTTTACGCACAAACCGTAGATTCGGATGCCCAGGGGATCCCTTTACTGGCGGGCGTAGTCATCCTCAAAGCGCACAATGTCGTCCTCCCCGAGATATTCCCCGTTTTGCACCTCGATCAACACCAAGGGAAGGGTGCCGGGGTTTTCCAGGCGGTGCTTGGTGCAGGGGGGAATGTAGGTGGACTCGTTGGAGCTCAGCAGCATCACCTCTTCTCCACGGGTAACCTTCGCTGTGCCCCTGACCACGATCCAGTGCTCGCTGCGGTGGTAGTGCATCTGCAGGCTGAGCCGATGGCCGGGCTTCACCTCGATGCGCTTGATCTTGTACATCGGGCCTTCATCCAAAACCCAGAAGGATCCCCAGGGACGGGTCTCTGCTTGAGAGGGCACCAGCTCAAGCGCTGGAACTGCTGCTTCATTCACGTCCCGCACAGCCTGCAACATAAGATCATGTCCTTGCAAAGTCACCCTCATTCTCTCTCAGCGTCCGAGACCTCCTCATCGACAATATGGCTGAATTGGCCTACGCCAAAACTCGTAGATAAAGTCTCTCAGGCCAGGGAATGCTAATCTAGCCCTGTGTCCAGTGCCTAGACACGTCAGCCCATCCCCATACTTTTTCTGAAACTTGTTCTCATCAGACAACTCTTAAGGCTTGATTCGATTCGCTGTTGAATGAGTTGCCTTCTAACTTCTTGAAGTCGTTAAAGCAACCCATGTTTCTCACCAAGCTCAGGGCTTTCTTGCGGCTCTTCGCGTCTACCGGGATCCCGTTTCTGCTGCTGGCCATTCTTCTTTGGGGTCTGAAGGAGGGCTGGGGCTGGGTGAGCTTGGAGATGCAGTTTCTCGGCTACAAGGGATCCGTGGCGGCCTTGGGGCCGGATCCGCGCCTGCCCGTTGTGGGCACCACCTTTCCTCCCTTGCTGGTGATGGTCACGGCCATTCTGGGACGATCCCCGCTGTTGTTGCAGACTGTCTTCGGCTCTCTGGTGCTGGGCTGGACGTGGCGGCAGTTACGCCGTTTGCCGGTGGAGGTGGGATGGCGCTGGCTATGGGGTTTGTTGATGATGCTGCAGCCGGCTTTGATCTTGATGCTGCTGCGCAGCCCCGCTTGGACGGCCACCTCGCTTTTGCTGGGGGTAAACATGGCCTTGTTGTTTCCCCTGGCTGACGAGAAACGAGCAGCGGGGAAGTCAGTGGCGGCAGGGGATGAGCTGCCTATTACCCTGAGGCTGCTGCTCGTTGGGCTGGCGCTGGGGCCCCTGATGGTGCTGCGCTGGGAAAGCGGATGGCTGCTGCCCTGGGCGGGGATGCTGCTGCTGGTGGCCTTTCGCCGAGAAGTCTGGGGGTTTCGCTGGGCCTCGCTGTTGGTGGCCGGCTTTGTCAGCCTAGCCTTGATCCTGAGCTGGCTGTATGTGAATTGGCTGTCGGCAGGGGATCCCTGGGCTTTCACCTACCAGGTGGGCAGCGGTCTGCGGCTGCCGCAATTGCGGGAAGACTTGCAGCAGGCGGGTGGCTGGCGGGGGGTGCTGGAGGCTGGGAAATGGCTGGCGGTGCTGGCCCCTGCCTATCTGCTGTTGGGGCTGGGATCCCTGCTGGGCCGAGGCCCGGGTCGCTGGGTATGGGCTCTGGTCTGGGGGATGCCGCTGGTCATCCTGCTGGCTTCTCTAGGGCAGGGGCTGTTTTTGCGGGAGCTGAGCCGCTTTGGCCTTTTCTGGGTGCCGCTGCCTTTGCTGATGGGCGCCTACTTGTGTCGCGGAGCCGGCCCCGGCTGGGCTAAGCGCCTGTTGATCACTGCCCTCTTGGGGTTGAACTGCCTCACTGCCGGTTATGGGGTGAGCCAAGAGCCGGGTTTCCTCATGCCCCTGGTGGCCGAGGAGCGGGATCTCTGGGAGCGGCTGGTGGCAGGGTTAGTGCCCCTTAGTGGCGAGTTGGAAGCTGCCCAAAACCTGTATGAAGTAACCTCTGCTGGGCAAGCCCTAGAAGACTGGCGGAGGCTGCGGCAGGAAAAGCGCCAGGTTGGGCAGTATCTCTATCGCCACCTGTTGCCCGGACAAAAAGTGCTGGTGGACGACGACATCCACTTTGAGGCTATCTTTTGGGCAAGGGATCCCCGCTCTTTCCTTACTCCTCACCAGTACGAGTTTGCCCTGGCCCTTCAGCATCCCCAGGAAAGGGTGGACTACCTCTTGGTAGCGGGGCTGGCGGATCCCTTGCGGAGCGCCGATCGCATCCTGCAATTTTGGCCTGAGCTCAATTTTGAGGGGCTGCCGGGCTTCAGGGAGGTTTATAGCTCCCCCCAAGTGCGGCTGTGGGCTCGCCAACACCAAGAGGAACCGCAGGAGGAGAGGAGATGAAAAGGAGACGATCCTGGCAGCGGCGACAGGTGCTGCAAGCGGGCGGAGCGCTGCTGGCTGCCTATGGGGTTGCCGGCTGTGGCCAGGAGTTTTTGAGTCAGCAGGGGAGTCGCAGCCCGGAAAATGCCGAGACGGGAAGCATGAACTTGTCAGAGCTGCTGGCCCGCTGGCAGGTGGGCATTGGCGAGGATCCCGGTCGCTTCCTCTGGGAAATCGAGTCGGATCCGCAGGTGGCGGCAGTGGCGCAGGGGTGGGATCCCCATTTCCTGAGCGGCTGGCTCAACAGCTTTGATCACCGCCAGGGGGATCTCTCCTTTTGGCGCAACTGGCACCAGGCCGGGCTTTTGCGGCAGTGGTTTGAGCGGGGCTATACCCTCCACATCATCACCTGGGAAGACGACACCCACCGCCCCTGCGGCGACTACCACATCTCCAAGCAGTTTGTCCAGGATGTAGCCGAATTGGCCGGCTATATCGCTCAAGCCAACCCCCAAGGCCGCCCTACCTATTGGAGCCTGGCCACGGAGTTTTCCTATTGGCGGATCCCAGCAGATACCTACAACGCCGACACTGCTCCCTACTACCAAGCCCTGATGCGCAATGTCCTCAAAGCCCGACAGGCCATCAAAGAGCGGCTGCCAGAGGCCGAAGTGGCCCTGTGCTGGGGGGGCTGGATTGCCACCTTTGACGACCCTTCCCAGGGGGCAGGCCGCAGCATGGTGGAGCCCTTTGCCGAGACCCTGAGCCGGATGGACGGGATCGCCTTCCAGTCGATGCGCCAGCGGCGGCCAGGGGAGTTTAACCCAGAGCTGAACGGCCCGGATCCCGGTAACCCGGAGCAGATCCGCCTCTGTTGCCGCCTGTTTTCCCCCATCCACCCCAACCTGATGTTGGCCCACTACGAGCCATCGATTAAGGACAAGCACCCCAGCGGCGGACGGGCCGACACCGTCCATACAGACTTTCAGCTCATGAGCCAGCCGGAGTGGCTGCAGGAAGTGTCTCAACTGGGGCTGCGGCGCTTTTCCCTCATGCACTACGGCCTCTACAAAGGGGATCCCTATGGGGCGCTGACCGCCGCTCGCCAATTCCGGGCACAGGTGGGCCTACCGGCTGCCACCTCATAGTTAGCAGTCGTTCCAAAGCCGGTTTTGTCCCGGATCTTGGCCCAAATCTTGATCCTAGGGATACAATCCCCCTGAAGCTGCCGGGATCCCTGCCATGGAGAAGCTGAGATTTCTAAGGGCAAGCCTGCTGGCGAGTCTAGTGGTTAGTGCAATGCCGCCGGAGCTGCCGGCCTGGGCAGGATGCGGTTTTCCCCGCGGTGCCGGCAAGACTTTTTTTTCGCTGCAGCCGGAGGTCTATCGGCCTCGCACCCGCTTTGATCAGGGGGGACGCCTGCAGCCGGCCCTTTCGGAGTACGGAGAAACCCGCCTCAACCTTTTCGCCGAGACTGGCCTTAGCGATCAGCTCACTCTCAACCTCAACACCAGCTACGTTTTCATCGAAAATCGCTTTGCCAGCGGGGCTGACACCGTTACCCAGCGCAACCAGGGCCTGCGGGATCTGGAACTGGGCCTGCGCCATACTTGGGGGAACGGGGATCCCTTCTTCTCGGCTCAGCTAACGGCCTTGATCCCGCCCGGATATGCCACCCAAGACATTCCCCTGCCCTTGGGGTACGGTGTTTTCGGCTACGATCTCAAAGTTGGGGTGGCGGCCAATACCCAGTTGGGATCCCTGCCTGCCTTTTTCGACTCCTGCCTCACGTTCCGGGACTACCTGGGCTATCCCGGGGATCGGGTCAAGGCCAACTTAACCCTTGGGGCCGATTTGACTCCTGAGCTGCAGGCCATCCTGGCTTTGGATGGGGATTTTACGTTGGGCAACGGCGCGCCTTTGTTGTTCGGGGATTTGGCGGTTCAGGATCCCGACTACGACAACCTCAAGCTTTCTGGCCAGCTCAACTGGCGGCTGGAGGGAGGGTTAACGCTGGGCTTGGGGGGGTTTCAGTTCCTGGCCGGTCGCAACACCAATGCCGGCGGCGGCTTTACCGGCTATGTGTGGCTAAGTTACTGAAACCAAACAAAATGTTGCAGGATATCCCCTACGGTAACAGGGATCCGCAGGGGCAGATCTAGGATGAGTCTTGGCAAACTACGGCCCGGAGAACGGATCCCATGCCTCGATTTGAGAACCTCATTGCCGCTATCGACGGCAGCGGCCCCACTGAGCAAATGGTGCATACCCTTCTGTCTCTGCCGGCCTTTGCCCAGTGCCACGTGACATTGCTGCATGCGGTGCCTTCCCAGACCTCTGCCGAGGAGATGCGGGCTGCCTGGCAAAAGGGGCAGGAACTGCTGGCCCAAACCCTGCAGACTTTCCCCCCCCGCCCAGGGCTAAAGATCAGCACGCAACTGGTGGAAGGGGATCCCAAGGTGGTGGTGCTGCAGGTGGCCGAGTCCCTGCCCAATCCGCTGATTGTGATGGGATCCCGGGGGCGCAACCGCATCATGGCCATTTTGCAGAACTCGGTGAGCCAATATGTGTTTCAGCTCGCCTCCTGCCCAATGCTGCTGGTCAAAGACGACGCCTACGTCAAATACCCCAGCCATGTCATGGTGGCCCTCAACAACTCCCCCGCTGCCCAGGCCGCCTTTGCCACGGCCCTTGACTTGATCTCCGGCATTCAAGGGGCCCAGATCTTCCTGGCCTCTGTGCAGTTGGATGCCGACAACCCAGGTAGAGATGAGGCCCTAGATCGGGCAATCGACATCCTCAAAAACCGGCAAATCGGCCACCAGGTGTTGACGGCTGTCGGGGATCCGGCTACGGAGATTGTCCGCCTGGCTGAAGAAAGCAAGGCCGATCTGCTGGTGATGGGATCCCCGGATCGCCGACCTACCATTGCCCGCAGCATCCCCGACCTGGATCGGCTGCTGGGGCGTTCCATCTCCGACTATGTGCGGGTGCACATCGGCTGCCCCGTGCTGATGGTGCGCTCCGTCCAAGACTAAACAGGACTCAAGAGCGAGGGATCCCTAAGGCAAGATAGAGCGGTGCTCTGTAACTCGGTCGCTCTGCTGCTGGCGATCCGGGCTGACGGCCCAAGCTTCAAAGATCAGCTCGGGGACGCCTGGGGGAATGGTCATGCGGGTTAAAGCTTGCCACTGCCCCTGATCGTCGCGGGAGAAGTCCAGCAACCAGCGGGGGCCATCCACCAACGAGCGGGTGCGGCCATGCTTGACCCAAAACTTGATCCAATAAGGTGGCTGGGAGGCGGCGCCGGCGGCGGAGGCAGGGGCCAAGGCCGGCAAACGCAGCACCACATCGAAATTGTCGCCCGCTCGCAATTGCTCAGGCACCAGCAGTTGTGGCGCCGGGCACACTTCTGGCGGCGGGGGCGAGTTTTTGGTGTCCTTGCTGGTGGCAGGCAGGGCGAATGCAGGCGGAGGTGGGGTGGCCGGGCTCCCTGCTGGGGCTGGCAGGGCGGCATCCTCGCCCATTGGCTCAGCTTGGGGGGGTGAGGGAAGAGGGGAAATCGGCGCCGCAGGCTGGGGGTTAGGTTCGGGTGCGGCCTTAGCAGAGGGCTCTGCCGGCTGAGTCGAGCCGGGATCCCCTCCAGCAGGAGCACTGTGCTGCCAGATGCGCAGCAGCTTTTGCAGGGTGCGTTCGGGAGAGAGCAGGGTTGCGGTCGAGGCAGGACTGGCAGCATCGGCCAGCCTCTCTTCCTCTTGCTGCTGCGGGAGGGGGATCCCTGCGCCAAGAAGTCCTGCCTCTTGGCTGCGACAGCGAATGGAAAAGGGGATGGTCAGGGTCTGAGGCGACGGCTCTGGATCCCACCAGGAGGAGGGAGTAAGGGCCAGTTCTCCCCGTAAAGGACGGGCCCACACTTGGCTGGGCAGGGTGATGGGGATGCTGAACACCGCCGTCCGCGCCCCCGCCGGGAGTTGAATTTGCCGTTGTCCCTGGAAAAGCGGCCTCTCCTCCCCTTCTGGCCAAACCTGTACCCGCAGCTCGCCGCTGCAGCCGATCCGCCCCGTCAACACCAGCACCTCCTCCGGGGATCCCTCCAATTCACTGTGCATTAGGGAAAACAGCTCTGGCGGGATGGCGACCTCTTTTTTCTGGGGGGGCTCAAACCCGGCCTCTTCAGCCACCGGGGCAGGGATCCCTCGTTCCGGCTCCAGAGGGGCAGGCACAACCTGAAAACGGAGACAATTGTCCAACTCGGTTTCACCGAACAGTTCTGCGATCAAGTCGGCATCTCGACAGTGCAATTCCCAAAACCCAGGGGTGAGGTGGCTGGCGGGCAAAATAATGCCGATCCCTTCATCGTTGGTGCGCACAGAACGGGTTTGGACCTGTGGAGGAGTCGTGCCGGTGTTGGGGCCCTGATTCTGTGGCCCTAGAGGACGCTGCCGGACTTCCACCGTGATGGTGAAGTGGGGCTGAGGCGAACGGGCAACAATGGTGTAGGTATCTTCTTCCAGAACTGCTCCCTCGGCTGGTACTGGCTGCCAGTCTTCCTGGCCGTCCCGCCGAACCCAGAAATTTAACATAGCTCCATCACCTTGGTGCTCCGCACTGCTGACGCGAATGGCATGCCAGATACTGAATCAGATCGGCTTGCAAAAGGGTTTGCTGTTGCCCTGTAGGCAGGTGCTTAAGCTGTACCTCTCCGGCTGCAGCTTCCGCATCCCCTAGCACAACAGCCCAAGTTGCGCCGCTGCGGCTGGCCCGTTTGAACTGCTTGCCAAAGGCGCTGCCGCTCAGATCCAGCTCGGTGCAGAAACCAGCTTGGCGCAGCGCTTGAGCGATCCGGAGGGATTGGGCCTCAGCCTTCGCCCCACGGGAGATCACGTAAACCTCGACCGGTGCTGGCGGAGCCTCCCCTTGTTTCTTTTGCAACAGCAGCACCAGCCGCTCCATGCCGACGGCCCAGCCCACCGCTGGGGTAGAAGGTCCGCCCAGCTCTTCCACCAAGCCGTCGTAGCGACCACCCCCACAGACGGTACTCTGGGATCCCAAGTCAGGTGAGACGATCTCAAAGGCGGTGTGGGTGTAGTAGTCCAGGCCCCGCACCAAGTAGGGATCCAACTGGTAGGGAATGTCCAACATCTGCAGGTGAGCTTGTACCTGCTCGAAGAAAACCCGCGATTCTGGGCCGAGGTAATCCGGCAGCTTGGGGGCCCCCTCGGCAATCTCGCGGGTGCGGGGATCCTTGCTGTCTAGAATGCGCAGCGGGTTGCGGGTGAGACGCTCTTGTGAGTCGGGATCCAGCTTCTCCCGCAAGGGGGTGAGGTAGTCCACCAGGGCCTGGCGATAGGCCCGCCGGTCCTGCGGATCCCCCAGGGAATTGAGCCGCAAGCTCAGGTTCTCCGCCCCCACCGCTTGCAACAGCTCCCAGGCCAAGGCGATGACTTCCGCATCGGCGCGGGGATCCCGGCTGCCCAGCAGCTCTACCCCCAACTGATGGAACTGGCGTTGCCGCCCCGCCTGAGGACGCTCATAGCGAAACATCGGCCCACAATACCAGAGGCGTTGCACATCTCCAGCCGTTTGCAGCCCGTGCTGGATGTAGGCCCGCACCACACCTGCTGTGTTCTCTGGGCGCAGGCTCACCTCTTGCTCGCCACGGGTGCTGAAGGAGTACATCTCCTTGCCCACCACGTCGGTGGCACTGCCAATGCTGCGGGCAAAGAGCTCCGTCAACTCCAGGATGGGGGTGCGAATTTCTTGGTAGTTGGCCCGTCCCAGGATCTCTCGGGCGCTGGCTTCCACCTGCTGCCAGAGCCGCACCTCCTGCGGCAAAATGTCTCGGGTGCCTCGCACCGCCTGGATCATCTCCATTCTCGTTCTCCCTCCCTGGGGTGGGCCTGGCCGCCTGCTATGCCAATGGCTGTTCTCGTCAAAGGACTCCGTCCCGCTGACGCAAACGGCCTAGTTATTGATTATCGGCGACAACACTCCCCGTCGCTAGCGGAGCCAAATGACCCCGATCCAAGCTCGAGTCCAACCAGGAGTAGGTGGCGGCAATTTGGCTGGTGGCAACAACAGCGGCGGTGGTAGCTCGCAAGATGGTAGGGCCAAGGGAGACGGACACTCCCCCATATTCCTCAGCTTGCCGACGTTCGGCAACGGTCCAGCCCCCTTCTGGGCCAATGGCTATGGCCAAGGCCGGGATCTGCAGCTTTGGCAGGGCCTGCACCAGCAGGGGGGCGTTCTCGCGCGCCACGGCTATACCCCACCAGAAGGACTCCGTCCGAGTAGCGCGAACGGCTTGCAGCTCCGCCAGCCAACTTGTCCAAGGGGTGGGGGGATCAACCTGAGGCCAGCGCAACCGCTCACATTGTTCTGCGGCCTCCCGCACAATTTTTTGCCAGCGTTCCTGCCGCCCAGATCCCGGTTCCAACACGGTGCGCTCTGTCAGCAGGGGAGTAATGCGCGCCGCCCCCAGCTCGGTAACCTGGCGGAGCACCTCGTCAAACCCCTGCCCTTTGACCACCGCCAAGCCCAGATGCAAAGAAACAGGCAATTCCCGCGGCAGCACCTCCACCTCGCCCACAACTCGAGATCCCTGGGCTTGCCAACGGGCCGCCCACAGCTTGCCTGAGCCGTCCAAAACCAAAAAGAGATCCCCCGGCCTGAGGCGGCGTACCCGCTGCAAGTAGTGCTGTTGCAGACCAGTTAAATGGAGAACACCGCTGGGATCCCGCTGCGCTGGGTCAATCGCCAATCGGGGCAAAGCGCTCAGGTCATGCGTGCGTTCAGACAACACCATTCCCCCCGTCGCCAGAGGGCTGCCACCACCCATTCGTTGGCCTCCAGCATCTCCGCCACCAACTTGGCCTGCTCGATGAGGATGCCGCTGAGGATCAGCCATCCCCCCTCCTTCACCACCAGCCGAAACTCCGGGATCATATCCAGGATCACATCTGCCAGGATGTTGCACACCAGCCCATCCACCATTTCGGGAATCTGCTCCAGGCTGCCCTGAGCGACCACAATGCGATCCGTCAGGCCGTTGAGATCGCGGTTGTGCATCGTGGCTTGCACCGCCAGGGGGTCGATGTCCACCGCAAACACCCGCTTCACCCCCAACAGGGCCGCCGCCAACGACAAAATGCCGGATCCACAGCCCACATCCGCCAGCGTCGCCGCCGGGGGATCCCCTCCCCAGCTCTCCAGACGCATTTCCAGCGACTCCAGACAGAGCTGAGTGGTGGGGTGAGTGCCCGTGCCGAAGGCCATACCGGGATCCAGCCGCAACAGGTGACGACCGGGGTGAGAGGGCGGCTCCAGCCAGGCCGGACAAATGAGCAACTTGTCCCCGACCCATTGGGGCTGCCAGTGCTGCTTCCAACTGCTGCTCCAATCTTCCGCCTCTATGCGTTCCCAGCGCAGCTTCGGAACCCGCTGACCGGCAATGAGGGCATCCTGCTGCAGGCGCAGGGAGAGGGCTGCCAAATCCAGGAGGCTGACGTGAGGCCAAGGCAAATAGGCGTGAATGCAAATCTGATCTTCGCCATAGGCTTGGCTGGTCATGCCCCGACAGCCAAAACTCTCCAGCCGCCAAAAGATCAGGTCTTCTTGGGCAGGGGAGGCGATGAGACTGAGATCCCACCAAGCACCAGCGGGGTCCAGCGCTTGTGCGGGCGAAAACGGAGTGGGATTGGCAACAGTTTTGCTCACAGGGATCCCTTCACAAACCTAAAGGAAAACCAAAGTGATGGCTAACAAGATGGCGCTTCATGTCACCCAGCCGGCCAGCACTCAATGCGGCACTTTATATCAAAAATTGCAGCGCTCTGCTCAATTCATAGTTTAGGCTTATTCTGGCTATTCTAGGATTGAAAGGCTCACAGCGTCGGTTCAGCAGCGAAGAAGGGAAGGATCCCCCCAATTGGGGGATGACCCTCAGCGGCTCTTTGGATGACCAGCTCAGCCCTATGAGATAGATTAAGTCCAAAAGCATTGAACAAGAATTGGATGCAGCGTTGACATTCGTTCCGAGCCTCAGTGATTTTGCGGATAGATGGGGTTTGGCTGGGGCGTACTGAGCAACGATGTAAGGATGAAGAAAGAGCAATGCAGGTGGCGAGGTCGATGTCAATTGAGCAGTCAGGGCAGCAGCCGAAGGTAGCTCCTTGGGGGATTACCAGAGGGGAAAGGGCTGCCCATGAAGATCTTCAGCCGCTCAAAGTCAGCACCCGCAAGAACTCCGTCCCGCTGACGCGATCCGCTCTGATGCGGCGTTTTAACCAGAGCTTTCCGCCTTTTTACAGCCAGTTTGTCAGCAGCGAGGTACAGGCCCAAAATCTGCGCTTGGCTTACACCCTCTACCAGACCCGCAAGGCGGTGGTACAGATGCAGGACGAAGGTCGCAAGACGGTGGTCTGTCTGGCCTACCGTAATCGACCTTCCCTGCTCAGCGATCTGTTTGGGGTGTTCACCGCTTTTAATCTCTCGGTGCACGGCATCCATCTCTATGGGCAGATCTACTCACCGCACCTGGTGTTTATCCGCACCATTGTCTCCCGCGATGGCCACAGCCTTTCTTCCCAAACCAAGCTCAGCCTAGAACGGGCCATTCACGAATGCCTGGCGGGTGTGTTTCGCGTTCACGAAACCTTGGCACTGGAGTTTGATCTCAAGGCCGGCCTGAAAGAGGCGCAGGTTTCTTTTTACTTTGACCCAGTGTTTCACCTACCCACACTTCTGGTGGATGTGGACAACCAGCCGGGCGCGTTTTACCGGGTGATGACGGCCCTCGCGCAGGAGGATTTGACCGTTGTTAACCTCAACTTGATGCTCCGCCGCAAGCAGACGCGCTTTATTTTCTACTTGCTGGGGCCGGATTCAACTCCAGCCATGCCGGAGTTCCTGGGGCAAAAATTGGCCTTGAGCATCCAGCAGCGGCTGCAAGGGGATCCCGCCTAGATCTGCACGGGACTGGGAGGCAAGTCAAAAAGGACGGTGTTCATGTAGCGCTCTGCCCAGGCGGGGCCAAAAGCTTTTTCCAAAACGCGGCGGGTGCGGTCGTTCTGCTGTTGCTGGCTGCAATAGCGCTGCTGCCCCTGGTAGTGGGCCAAAATCTGGCCGGGATCCGTCTGTGGGGGGATCTGCTGCGCCAGCCGGCAGTGAATTTCCAGGAAACGGCAGGCAAAGTGTAAAAAGCGCTCGGCCTCTGCTTCGTCGGCAGGACGCACGAACAGGCAGTAGGGAGAAAAAATCGTGCCCCACTCCGGCAACCGGCGCCGGTGTTGGAAAGGGACGAGATGGGATCCCAACGCTTCCAGCTCCTGGATATAGAGATCGGGCAAGCTGGGGGTCACCGGCGAGAGATCGACAATGGCGGCGCTCACCTGTCCGCGACCGACCACAATGTCGCAACCGAACAGCGGCAGCGGGTACTGCGGCTGCGGAAACATAACGCAATGGAGAATATCCAGGCTCTGCCCGGCCTGGGCCAGCTCCAGGTGCAGTTTGCGAAAGGGATCCCCTTGGTAGCAGCGGTTTTCAATTTGCAATTTTTCGCCCTCTAGGCGGCCCTCCACGTAGCCCAGATCTTCAGGCAGAGGATAGGGGGCTAGGGTGAGGGTAGATCCCCAAACGTTCAGGATTGCCTCAGATAAGCCCTGAATGAGCGGATGCAGTTGGGCGGAAAGAGCAGGAGCGGTGAACATAAGACCCCAAAAGAAAGGCTGAGAAACCCGTCCACGCTTGAGGGGTGGCCCCCTTCAATTCTTCAAAAGTGTCAAAAGTGCTGTGCCCAAGGCAGGGGAACTGCACCGCTGACCTGAAGGGATTGGGCGAAAGCTTCGACCCATTAAGCATCACCTCCAAGTACAGCCCATCTCTGTCCGATAGCCGGTACGTTATCGGATTACATGGTAACGGAAGGGGTGGGATTCGAACCCACGGTGACCTTGCAGTCACAACGCTTTTCGAGAGCGTCACAATCAACCACTCTGTCACCCTTCCAGTCAGCTGTGGGGCTTTACCATCTTAACGGCAAACCGAGTCTCCTGCTTCTTCCCAGCCTCAAAGCCAAGCTTGCTTCCCCCACGGGATGCGGTTGATGGGAAAGTGCTCCGCACCGCTGGCGGGAACGCCCAGATGAGATCATGGAGATATGGCTGCTTTATCCATTCACCACTTTCGCCAGGCCAAGCAGGCGGGTCAACCTTTGGTGGCCCTCACGGCTGCCGACTACGCCACCGCTCAGATTTTGGATCAGGCTGGGATCGACTTGATCCTGGTGGGCGACAGCTTGGCCATGACCCACTTGGGGTATACCAGCACCCTGCCCCTGACGCTGGAACAGATGCTCCATCACGCCCAGGCGGTGCGCCGCGGGGTAGAACGGGCCTTTTTGGTGGCCGACTTGCCCTTCTTGACTTATCAAGTCCACAAAGAACAAGCTCTCCTCTCAGCAGGGCGGTTGATGAAGGAGGCAGGAGTCAACGGGGTCAAGCTGGAGGGGGGCTACCCCGACATGGTGGAAACGGTGGCCTTTCTGGTGCAGCGGGGGATCCCGGTTTTGGGTCATATCGGCCTCACTCCGCAGGCCAAACATCAACTGGGAGGCTATCACCAGCAGGGAAAAACCACTCCGGAGGCGGAGCGTCTGCGACAAGAGGCCCTCAGCCTGGAACAAGCAGGGGCATTTGCCCTGGTTCTGGAGCACATGCCGGCGGAATTGGCTGCCCAAATCTCAGCCCAGGTGGGGATCCCAACCTTGGGCATTGGGGCCGGGCCGGCTTGCGATGGTCAGATTTTGGTCACCCACGACCTGCTGGGGCTGAGCGAGCGGCTCCCCCCTTTTGCCAAGGCCTATACCAATTTGAGACAGGCGATCCGAGAAGCAGTGGAAGCTTTCGCCGACGACGTTCGCCAAAAAGTATTTCCCCCCCGCTGAAGGGATCCCTTACCCATTCAAAGCTTGGGCAGAGGTGCTATGCCTACGGCACCTCATACTGCTACCTACTGCTACGCAATGCTTATGGGAACGGGAACCGCACCGCTTTCTCAAGGCTGGGCAAGGATAGGGCGACCTCAGGGATCCCTCACCAGCACCGTCCCGGTCACCACAGCACTTTGGCCCAACCGGTCGAAGACCCGCAAGCTGAGCAGGTAGGAGCCGGGCACCAAGCTCAGGGGAGGGCGAATGCGGAAGCGGGTTGTACAAGACACCTCTCCAGACACACAATTCACCTGGGCTGCCGATAGCGTCTGCACCTCGATCCCTGACCACGACACCTGAAACGCCAGCTCCGCCGGGATCCGCCCCGGCACCGATACCGAGACCCCCAGCTCCAAAAAGCCGTTCCGATTCACCACAGAAGGAATATCACTGCTGGTGATCAAAGGCGGCAGCGGAGTACTGGCCGTCAGCGCATCGGCACCACAACCGACCAAGGCCACACCCAGCAGGCCCAGCACCCATCCCCAGGATTTGGATCCCAGCTTCATCACAGGGTTCAATCTGAAGACTCACCTTCTCAGTATAGAGGGTGGGGATAACAGGCTTAGCGTCCTTTTCGAGAAAAACTAAAAATTCACGCCACATATAGTGGCAAGCTGGATTTTTGCCCAAACCATCTGCTACAGTAAGGCCCATAACCTGTCGAGCAGCCTGGATATGGAAGGGGAAGAGGAGCTAAAAGCTTTGCGGGCGCGGGTGCGCAACCTAGAGCGATCCCTCGCCGAATCGGAAGCGCTGTCATTGCAGCAGATTGAGTGCATCCATCGCCTGGAACATCAACTGCTGGAAGCACAGGCCCAGATTCAAGAGCGGGATCAAGCTTTGCAAGCGTGTCAAGAGGAGAAAGCGCGGCTGGCCCAGCGCCCTACCCCAGAGGCTTTTCAGCTTCAGCAACAGCACATCGAAGAACTGCAGAATCTCCTGTGGGAAATGGAGCGCCGTCCAACGCTGGAGCACTACCACATTCTGCAGCAGCAGTTGCAAACCAGTCAGACGGAAATTGAAACCCTCAAGGCGGAATTGCAGCGGCGCGTCGATCCGGCCCGATTTTACCAACTGCAGCAGGAGCTCCTGGAGCTGAAACAGCAGGCCAACCAATTGGGAGAATACGCCGTCAAGTTGCCGCAGGTGCAGCTTTTGCAAGCCCAACTGCAGCTCCGTGTACAGCAGCTAGAGGAGGAAAAAGCACAATTGCAAGCGCAAATCCAAGAGTTGGCTGCTCGACCTTCTGCACAAGAACTGGAAACCCTACGGGCGGAGCTAGAGGCTGCCCACCGCCAAGCGGAAGCCGAATGGCAGCGCTTGAAGACCCATCTGGAAACCGAAAAGGCACACATGGAAGCTGACCTGAACACCGCCCGGCAACGTATTCGCGAACTGGAAGAGCGTCCTACCCCAGAGCAATGGGCACGCTTGCAGGCGGAGCTGGATCATCTGCGCCAACAGGCCTCTTTTGCTAAGGCCGAGCGGGCCACCTTGCTGGAAGAGCTGCAGCAGAGTCAGCGGCAGCAGGCCGAGCAAGCCCAACAGATTGCCAAGCTGGAAGCGGAAGCAGCCCAGGCCGCCCACCTCAGGGAAACAGAGTCCTCACAGGTGCAGCGAATCCTTGCCCTGGAGGAGCAGGTGCAGGCTTTGACCCGCGAGCTTGGTGCTTTGCGAGCCGAGCGGGATCAGCTCATGCAAGAGTTGGCCCAGCGTCCCACCCTTGCCCAGTGGCAGGAAGTTCAGCAGCAGGTGCAGGACACCCGAGAAAGCCTGGAAGCAGCCCGGCGGGGGCGAGAACTGGCCGAGGCCCATCATCTGGTCAGCCAAAAGCAAATCGAGAAGTTGCAGCAGCAGGTGATGGCTTTGAAAACCGAGTGTGTGCAGGCCCACGCCTACGCGCAAACCCAAGAAAAGGAAGTGGCCCTGCTGCAGCAGCGCAATCAAGAACTGGAAGAGCAACTGGCCACACTGCGTCAGTCGGCCTCCGCTTCCCCTCAGCCAGCGGTTGTCGAGCCCAGGTCGAATCATCGGGCCCAGGAACGGATTCCTGCCGCGGCTGACGAGTCTGCTCCTTCCCCGGCCACCACCTGGAGAACACCCACCCCAGGGATCCCGCCGCTCACCCTGGACGAGCGGGAAGAAAGTGCCCCGCTCGGCTGGCGCCAACGGACAGAAAGGCTCCTGAAACGCTCCGCTTTGGCCGCTTCACGGGCAGGAGGGGAAACGGGCAGTCGCAACCGGATTGAGTTGCCGACTTTTGTGCAGCGGCGGCCCTACTGAGCGCTCCATTCTCGGGGATCCAACCGTTCTCCAGCTTGAAAACGAGGCCAAGCCCAGCGCAACAGGGCTCCCAGCTGGGCATGAAACCGCTCTGGGGCAAATTGCAGAGCATGGGCCCGAATCCGCTGCGGATCCCATTCCTGTCGATCCGCCTGCCGCAGCCCTTCCACCAGCGCTTCCACACTGGCCTCGGGAATGAGGATGCCGGTTTGGCCGTGGATGACCGTCTCTTGGGCACCTCCCCGGTTGAGGGCAACCACGGGGCGGCCGCAGGCCTGGGCCTCCACTGCCACTAGGCCAAAATCCTCCTCCCAGGGGAACAGCAGCAGCCGGCAATTGGCTAGCAGTTCCCGGAAACGATCGGGGGGCTGATGGGGCAAAAACTCCACCTGCGGCCCCGCCAGTCGCTTGAGCCGAGCCAGCTCCGGCCCTTCGCCCACAACCAGCAGCCGACGACCCAGCCGTTCACAGGCGGCAATCGCCAGATCCACCCGTTTGTAGGGCACCAGTCGGCCTGCCACCAGGTCATAATCGGCGCTGGGATCCGCCACCGGCTCCAACCCCTGCAGCGGAACGGGCGGGTAGATAACAACAGCCTCGCGGCGGTAGAGCTTGGCAATGCGGCGGCGAATGTGCTGGGAGTTGGCGATCAACAGATCTGGACGTTGAGCTGCCAGAAAATCCCATTGGCGCAAGCGGTGCAGCAGCCATTGGCCAATTGCGCCAACAGGCCCGCTTCTCCCCAGCCCTTCTCGCTGCAGATACAGCTCCCGGTTCTCCCAGAGGTAACGGGTGGGGCTGTGGATATAGCTCAGGTGCAGGGTAGAGGCTCCCGTCAGGATCCCTTTGGCAAAGGCGTGGCTGCTGGAGATCACACAGTCATACCCCGAAAAGTCGAAGCTCTCGTAGGCCAACGGCATCCAGGGCAGCAGATACTTGAGGCGGGCATGGTAATCAGGGCGCAGCACCCCCAGCCACTTGGCCCAGCCTTGCAAAAAGGAGGTGTGAATTGTCAGCTCCTGCCAGCTCGGCGGCAGGGTGTGAGCGGAGAAGAGACTGACGTAAAGGGGGGCCTGTGGGGCAAAAGCCACCAGCTCCTGCAAAACCTTTTCCGATCCCCCCGGCCAGATCAGGTACTCGTGCACCAGGGCCAGGCGCTCAGGCCAAGCGGGATCCCGGCTGGGAAGAGTGGGGACAGCCACAGGAAGGGATCCCCAAGGCTCAGGCACGGTCAGGACTTGGCAGAGCGGCGCTTTTTGCCAATTGGGCCGCTCACCTGCTTGGCTTTCTCGTCGATCCGCTCATTGATGTAGTTGTAGATCTCGCGGAAGCGAGGCAGGGCCCGCATCTCCAGGCGACTGCCGTCCTTGAGGGTGAGCACCATGTCTCCCCACACGCCCAAGCCACGGGGCACCATAACCACCTTGGCAATCTCGCCGTAGATTACATCTGAGCGCTCCTTGCCGCCCCATCCCCCAATCACGGTGATGCGACGATTGGTAATCCGATAGTGTACCCACAGCTTACGCACCAGTGCCCCCACAAACAGAGGCAAGCCGACAAGTGTAGCCCCAATGAAGGAGTTCAACACCAAATCGCCACTGTGGGGGCCGCCCTCAAAAAAAACCTCCTCTTGCACCGCCATGCAGAGCACCGTCCGGTTGTTTAGAGTGTTGCCGTTAACGATCTTAAACGATTTCTCAGCTTTCCCCAACTGGGGCTAACGGCAGGTTCGGGATTGGGTCAGCCTTCGGACGGCTTGTAGGGAACGGCAGGTGGCCAAGACCAGGTAAACAAACAACACCATCACCACCACCGCCACCGCTGCGGCTCCGGCATTACCCAGCCAGCCCCACCCTTCCAGCCCCGTCAGGGCCACCAAAGCCCAAGAAGCCGGGTGCAGCATTCCCCCCAACAGGAGAATTTGCGAGAGCATTTGCCCAGCCGTAAAGCGGGATCCCAGCACCACCAGGGCCAGTCCGCCGCCGATGTTGATCAACCCCATGTTGCCCAAAAAGGCGTAGCAAATGTGCCAGGCGTACTTTTGTTTGGGCACCTCCTGCCAGAGGAGGGGCTCGGCAGGGATCCCCGAAGCCTCCTGGGGGGCGAGCGGCAACGGCTGAACTTGGCTGAGGATCCAGCCGAGGACAATGGCGGCAACCAGCATCGCCACGCCCGCCTTCACGTTCAGCTTGCCGGGGATGGTTAGCTCGGGGTGGGCCAACATCGCAGATCCTCCTGCAACCCGTCCTAGCCTATCCTGTCTTTGCCCCAAATTGGCCAACAGCCTCAATCCCTTGGATAGAGCAGTGTGCCACAGCGTTTGCAGAATTGGGCATCCCCATCGTGCTGGGAGAGGCCACAGCCTGGGCAGGCCCATTGCACCGAGTTGCCGCTTTTCACCAATTGTTTGATCAGCTCCCCCACTTGCCAGGGAATTAGAGCGATCCCCGTCAGGATCATCAGCACCGTCAGCAACCGGCCCAGCTCAGAAGTGGGGGTGAGATCCCCAAACCCCACCGTGGTCATGGTAACGACGGAAAAGTAGAAAGCATCCAAAAAGGTGGCAAAAACACCAGGATTCACTCGATGTTCTACCTGGTAGATCAGCCCAGAGTAGACGAAAACAATGGCAAAGAGGGTGAAGAAAATGCGCAGCAAAATGCGGCTATCGGCGGAGATCACTTGCCCAAACAGGGTTTTGCCCTCTACCAGGCGCAGCAGCCGCAAAATGCGAAACCAACGGAAGATGCGAATGAAGCGAATATCGGTTAGCCCGGCAAAAAAAGGCAAAATGGCGAGCAAATCGATGAGCGAATACAAGCTCACGACATAGCGCAACTTCTGCGGGGCCGCTGCCAGTCGGAGCAGATATTCCACCACAAACAAGCCGAGAATGAGGCGATCCACCCGCTCCAGCCAAAGACGTACCTCAGGGGGAATGGGATAGGTTTCCACCACAAAGAAGGTGGATGAACAGAAAACCAACACCGCCACCAACAAATTCACCCAGCGGCTTTCCGGGGTGTCTTGATCCCCCCAATAGCGCTGAAGGATCCCGGAACGGGCAAGATCGAGATCAGCTTGGGTGGGGAGAGTGGTCACAAACGGGATCCAGCTGGGAAGATATCGAGAGAGTTTCCTTTCAACGCCCATCAGGCGCATACTAACTAAGCTAATGGAAACTAGCTCACAGAGCGAACTTCCCCTAAGCAAACGTCCAGGCTTTGGGTGTTAATTAGGTGTTGAGTCGATGTTGCCTCCTATCGTACTGGCCTCGCAATCCCCTGCCCGCCGCCAATTGTTAAAGGCTGCCGGGATCCCCCATCGCGTTCAACCCAGCTACTTCGACGAAAGCCAAATCCAGAGCTCTAATCCGGTGGAGCTGGTGCAGAAGCTGGCCTCGGCGAAAGCCGAAGTGGTGGCGGCCCAGCAACGGGAGCCCGTCTTGGTTGTGGGGGCCGACTCTGTGCTCTACCTAAATGGCGAGATCCTAGGTAAGCCGCCCAATGCCCTAGAGGCAGAACGGCGCTTGCGGCAAATGCGGGGCGAAGTGGGAGAGCTCTACACAGGCCATGCCTTAATTGACACGAAGCAGAACCGTCGCCTCACCCACTATGCGGTGACGCGGGTGTTTTTTGCCAAGCCCAGCGACGAGGAGATCCGCGCCTATGTGGCCACCGGTGAGCCTTTGGCCTGTGCCGGCTGTTTTGCCATCGATGGTCGTGGCAGCCTGTTTGTGGAGCGGATCGAGGGGTGCCCCGGCAATGTTATCGGGCTGAGTTTGCCCCTGCTGCGGCGCATGATGCAGGAGTTGGGCTATTCCCTCACCGATGCTTGGAGCATGACTCTAGTCAATGATAAGCTCAACTATACTGAAAATAATGTATAATATGTTCAGTACGGATTACTACCAGTTGATCTTTCTGTTTACTTTCGAGTCTGCCAACATGGTAGCCAAAGCAAAGCAGAAAATTGGTAGTAAGACGACACGGAAACTGCGCTTTGGGTATTCTACTCAAAGCTTTGCGGGATACCGCCATTCTGTTTGGAAACAAACAGAATGCTATCGCTGCATAGTTGAACAGTGATGTTCAGCAGTGTTCAGCGTAAATGTATCAGCTAGCCGTCGAGGTGTTGCTTGAGCAGGTCGTTGGCCAGCTTTGGATCCGCCCGTCCCTGGGTTTTTTTCATCAATTGCCCGACAAAGTAGCCGAAGAGCTTGGTTTTGCCCCCCCGATACTGCTGCAGTTGCTCGGGGTTTTCTGCCAGCACCTCGGCGATCATCTGCCCCAGCAGAGCGCTATCCGAGATTTGGGTCATGCCCTTAGCTTCCACCAGGGCGCGGGCCGATCCCCCTTTTTCCAGCAGTTCCGGCAGGATCTCCTTGGCGATTTTGCTGGAGATGGTGCCCTGCTCGATGAGGCCAATCAGCTCGGCCAGGGTTTCCGGCTTCAGGGCAATGTCGGGGTAGTCCAGCTTGTGGGTGTTGAGGTAGCTGGCAATGTCGCTCATCATCCAGTTGGCGGCTGCTTTCGGGTCGGCACCGGCGGCGATCACGGCTTCAAAGTATTCGGCGGTGTTGCGTTCATCGCTGAGGTAGCGGGCATCGTACACCGAGAGGCCGTACACCTCCTGATAACGTCGCCGCTTCACACCGGGCAATTCCGGCAGCTCTGCCCTCCAGCGGGCCTTTTGCTCTTCGGTAACGCGAATCGGCGGCAGATCCGGCTCCGGGAAATACCGATAGTCGCTGGATCCCTCTTTCTTGCGCATGCTGATGGTGCGCTGGCTGTTTTCTTCCCAAAGGCGGGTCTCTTGCACGATCCGCTCGCCCGCCTCCACAACCTTGACCTGGCGGTTGAACTCGTACTCGATGGCCCGTTGGATGGCGTTGAAGGAGTTCATGTTTTTAATTTCCACCTTCGTGCCAAAGGTCTGGGATCCCAGCGGACGCACCGAGATGTTCACATCACAGCGCAGGGATCCCTCCTGCAGGTTGCCATCGCACAGCCCGGCATAGCGCAGGATGCGGCGCAGCTCTTGCACATACTCGGCTGCCTCTTCCCCGCTGCGGATGTCCGGCTCGCTGACGATCTCGATGAGGGGAACCCCCGCCCGGTTGAAATCCACCAAAGAGTAGCTGGATCCCGATAGGCGGTCGCTGCCAGCATGTACCAGCTTGCCCGCATCTTCTTCCATGTGCAGACGGGTGATGCCGATGCGCTTGGTACGACCGTCGCTGAGCTGGATCTCAATCCAGCCGTGGGTAGCAATCGGCAGGTCGTATTGGGAGATTTGGTAGTTTTTGGGCAAGTCGGGGTAAAAGTACTGCTTGCGGTCGAACTTGCTGTAGGGGGCAATGGTGCAATTCAAGGCCAAACCCGCTTTGACCGCGTACTCCAGCACCTTTTCGTTGAGCACCGGCAGGGTGCCGGGCAGGCCCATGCAGATGGGGTCAATCTGGGTGTTGGGGGGAGCGCCAAAGGCTGTCGCGCTGCTGGAGAAGATCTTGGAGCGAGTGCTGAGCTGGCAGTGAACTTCCAGCCCAATCACAGCTTCGTATTGCACTTTGGCGGGGGCAGCAACAGTCATGGGATGGGAAAAACTGGCGGTGTAACCATTCTAGTGCGACCTTGGGGATCCCAGCTCACAGACAGTTTCTGGGGACGGCAGCCCAGAACCCAGGAAGAGGCCGGAGCAGCCCAGCTTGAAGCAGATCCTCAGAACAGCGAAACTTCCTCAAACGGTAGGGCGAATCTCAAAAGTGGGTAGACCTTCCGGCGGCTCGGAACGTTGCTCAATGGCCTCCACAACCGAACCGGGGCTGCCCTGTTGGCACCAGCGCAGCATGGCCTCCACCGCAGCAGGGGATCCTTCAAAAACGGCCTCGACGCGACCATCCCGCAAATTGCGCACCCAGCCGCCAACACCGGCATTGCGGGCCATGGCTTCGGTGTGGGCGCGAAACCCCACCCCCTGAACCCGCCCCCGTACCCAGACGTGAACGCGAACCCTGTCACTCATGCCGACGGGGATCCCTCCGGTGTGCTGCAGGGTTCTGGCGACTCGGTCGGCTCCTCCGGAGTCTCTGAGGTCTGCCGATCCAGCCACCCCACAAGAACGTTGACCAGGGCAACCAAGCCTAGGAGCCCCAGCGAGATCCCACAGGCATACCCAATCGCTTGCCACAGCACGGAAGACATGAACCCAACCTCACGAACGCTTGTGCAGAGGATCCCACCCTTCATGCACCGTGACATCCTCCCGGCGCTCGTCCTACGGACAGAGCGCGGGCCACCCTTCCCGTCAGCAGGACGGAGTCCTTACCTCGCGGCTGGGCATTCCTGCCCCACGCCACTTGTCTGGGTCTACAACCCCCGACAGAACAACTGGACAGGCGGTTCCCCTTCCCCAGCCTCCCTGGCTACTGCCAGCTTGCAAAACAAGTCTAATCCACAGGGAACGGTGCATCGGCAGGCAGGATGGACTCCTGCACCCAGGAACCCCTGTCCACCGGACAAGAGCAAGAGGCATCTGGATCAATCCGGTACTTGTAGGTTACCGCCAGCATAAGTAGGTTTTACTACAGATTTCGCTCAACAGATTTCGCTCAGAGGTATGGCGGGGATCCCTGTATCCCGGTGCTCACCCTGCGGGTAGAGTGCAGGACTGATTGCCCCTGCACCCCCGTTAGTTACCGCTAGCTACACCGCCGGGAAGCCCCGCCCTCTATTAGTTAGTGGCTAGTGAATAGTGAATAGTCACTATCCACTAACCACTATCCACTATTCACTATCCAGGGTGAGGGTCGGGATGAAAGGCGGGGACATGATGTTTTGTCCTTACTGGTGCCATAAAAAGTAGCGGGGTTTTATACACTGCCGCTATAGACATCAAGTACAGGGGCGGGGCATCTCGTCCTTTTCGCGTTAGCGGGACGTAGTCCTTAAGCCCAGGAAATGTCCTTTTCGCGCTAGCGGCGCGGAGCGCTAACCGGAGTCACTGTTCGCGTCAGCGGGACGGAGTCCTTGAAGCCCGCACTCTCTCGCTTTAGCGGCGCGGAGCGCTTTGCATCAACATGAGTGCGGGAGTATGTCACTTAAAATGACTACACCAGTCTTGTTCAGCACCAATCTATTGGGTTAGCTTATGGGGGTGTGGGGGTAGCTAAGCCCCGCACTGTACCCGTAGGGTCAGTGCCGGGATACAGATACCCCCACATGGTGTATGATAGGAGTAGTTGCACAAAACGGCTTTTGCCGGAATCTGGTGCAACTACGCGGTAGGGCATTCCGTGTCTGCTCGTGGAGGGTTCTTGCGTAGGCTCCCCGATGAAGCGAGAAGCCCGCTCCGTACTGCCAGCAGTCGGGGTCGGGAGTATGTCACCGCAACACCAGGGCTAGAGCAGTCCCTTGGGATCCCGTCTCGACCAACCGCAAGTCCCCCCCGTGGGCCTGCAGGATGCGCCTGGCGATATATAGCCCCAGACCTCCTGAGCCGGTTGGGTAGTGGTGGCCGGCAATGTGAATGGGCTGGGTCACGTAGGGTTGGGCCAACTCTTCTAGGGGAGCCGGCAAGCCGGGGCCATCATCCTGCACCTGGATCTGGTGGGGGCTGACAGTGAGCACCACTGCATGGCGTGCGTAGCGCAAGGCGTTGTCCACCAGATTCACCAGCGCCCGCTCCAGCTCTGCCTCATCGGCGTTGCCCCACCCTTCTCCTTCGACTCGCAGATCGATCCCCCGCTCCTGGGCCAGGGATCCCATGCGCTCGGCCACCTTTCTGGCCAGGGATCCCAGATCGCAAGGCCGAGGATGCAACTCGATCTCTCCCCGCTCCAGGCGGTGAGCCTCCACCATTTTCTGCACCAGCGAGAGATTGTGTTGGTTTTCCTGCAGGATGCGATCCAGCAGAGCGCGACGTTGCTCCGGATCGAGCTGTTGATCCTGTTTGAAGGCGCTCAGCAGGTGCCCAAAGGCGATGAGGGGAGTTTTCAGGTCGTGAACGAGGGTGGCGGTAAAGGCTTCTCGCCGCATTTGGTCGATCTGGATCTGGCGCAGCAACTGGGCAAAAGCCTGCCGCAAGATCAGGGCTTCCTGGGGATCCCCGGGGCGGAGCAGCAGATTCCAACGGGCGGGCTGGTTGATCAAGGTTTCCAAATGAGCCAACTCGCGGGCCAGCAGGGTGAGGGGGCGCAAAATCATGGAGGACAGAGCATAGCCCACCACCGCCGACAGCACCGCCAGCAACGGGATCCACAGCAGCAGCAGGAGGATCCCTTCAGTGCTGAACTGCGTGTCGGGCCAGATCCACTGCACCGACAGGATGAAAACCAAGTTGGGGACGAACGAAAGGCTGGCAATGACCAATGCCACCTGGGTGCGCAAGCTGTGGGGAAAGCGGCGGCGCCAAAACTCAAGTACGCGGAGTGGTTGCTGTTTCAAACTCGGTGTGCTCGCTTTGACAAGACCTGCTTAAATAGTGAACCAACCGTAGGCAAAGAATAAACATCCCCTCACGGTCAAGGCTGAAGAGTTCTTTCCTAGGTCTTAGAATGACCGTTATGTCTTGAGCCACTTCATCCCCATGAATAAAGAAGGATGCCGTAACCCCAGCTTTTAGGATACCCAGCTACCCCATTCTTTAGAGAAGCCGCGCCGTATTCCGGTTGGCAAAGCTGTGGACATCACAGCAAAGGCAGCTTGATCCCCGGGCATGACCAACGTCGAGCAATTATGGCCATCTTATAGCCATTTCAAACTAGATTGAGACACTCCCCAAGCGCTCTGCGCCGCTTCCGCGACCACCCCAAGCCCCTCTCTTTTTGGGAGAGGGGAGTTAGAGAGCAATGAACGAAAATGTTTTATTCCTATTCAAGATGACTATAATGCGGAGCACTTAAGCTCCTAGGACATGAAAAAACCCCTGGGCGTCTGTCCGTGTTTCGACCCCAGAGGCTTCTTCTCTTCACTCCTCACCACTATTGAGCGTAGCCGCCCTTCCAAAGGCTGTCAAGCACTTTCCCATTGGGGTTGGCGTGTGGGAAATTGCGCTAGGGTGGCACTGCCGTACAGGATCATCTGCTGGGGCTGCAAGTTCACCCGGTCTACCCGCAGCTCAGTGCCTCGCAAGGCGAGCCGATCCAAATCCAGAAGCTCATTCAGGCAGCGTACCAAAGCTTGGCTCAAGGCTAGCTCCTCTTCTGTACCGCTTTCAAACACTGGATCTGTAAAGCGGATGCGACGCCGCTCCAGCACCTCAACCTGGGCGGAAAAACCGACGCAGAAAGCCCTGGCTTCTCCCTGCTGTACATTTGCCTGGAATTGCAGTCGTCGCGCCGGGGTGATGCTGATATGGACGTGATGGAAGGATAGGGGGCTATCATCCTGCTTTCCTAAGGCCAGCCTATTCAGCACAAAAGGTGTGTTAAACGATTGCGCCAGATCGTCTTCGCTCAGCACCACGCGCATTGTGGCCTGTACTGGCTGGCGCAGCTTGATCTTCCCCTGCCAAATTTGGCTGAAATCGATGGCCACCGCATTGCAGAATAGCTCCAGAGCCGAAAGCCTCAGGCCGTTGTACATCTGCAGATGCTGGCCCAACAGTTCAAAGCTGTCGATACGACCCTGCAACAATTTGGCAACAGGCTCCACTCGCACGCGCGCCTCCAGCCGCTCTGCATGCTTAAAGAGGGCACGAATGGCTGCGCCTACCCCTCGGCTAACCCAATCGACAGCCATGGGATTCTGGAGGGAAAGTTGGGGCAGGAGTCCTGTAGCCATGGGACAAGGTGAAGTTCGCCTACAGGGATCATAACCAACCATTAAGAAAAGTTACAACCTTTGCCAACGGAGAGGCTGTTCTCTCAGGGGTAGGTGCGTCCCTCCTGCATAGCCGAGCGGGCCACGGCTGCGATCCCCCGGTCGGTGGCACGGGGCAGATGAAAGTACCGTCCGCCCGCCAATTCCGCCAGCTCGGCGCTGAAGCCGGTGGTTACAAAGCGGCTTTGGGAATCGATCAAAAGCAGCTTCAACCCCAGGGCGCGGATGCGCAGGGCGATCTCCCGCAGCTCTTGCTTGAGGTCGATGGGATCCGCTCCCAACTGGCTTTTGCTGTCGCTCCGTCCCAAGGAGCGGCTGAGGGGGATGTTGGCCCGGCCATCGGTGAGGGCCACCAGCATCACCTGACCTACATCGCCAGCGGTGCGGGCATTGACTCCCATGCGCACGGCTTGGGTGAGGGCATGGGCGAGAGGGGATCCCCCGCCACAGGGCAGGGATTCCAGACGGCGGCGGGCCAGCTCGATGGAGCGGGTGGGGGGGAGCAACACTTCGGCAGTTTCCCCACGAAAGGCGATGAGGGCCACCTTGTCACGGTTTTGGTAAGCCTCGGTGAGCAGGCGCAGGGCGGCACCTTTGGCCGCTTGCATGCGGTTGAGGGCCATGGAGCCGGAGGCGTCCACCACAAAGATCACCAGGGCTCCGGCCTTGCGAACCAGCTTTTTGGCGCGGATATCGCTCGGCTCCACAATCACGCTACGTCCCGGTTGCCGCTGGCGGCGGCTTTTCTGATAGGGGGCAGCAGCTCGCAAGGTGGCATCGACGGCAACGCGGGGGTTGGATCCCTGGGGCAGGATGGGCTTGATGTAACGGCCCCGGTCGGCGCTGAACACCAGGCTGCGGGATCCCGTTTTCCCCTGTTGGTTGAGGGACTGGGCAAAGGCCAGCAGGCGCGGGTCCAGGGCCACCTGCTCAGGATCGAAAAAAAACTCCTGCGGCAGGCTGAGGCTTTCCGGCTGGGGATCCGTCTCCTCCTGGTCCTCGCCGGTGTCGTCGGAATTGCTTGGGGAAGGATCGGGCTGTTGGGATTGGGGTGGGGGGGGAGGCGGGGGCTGGTCGGGGTCGTAACGGGCGCGGGGCAGCAGCACCAGCTGCACGGCCTGCTGCAGATCCTCGGCCAGGAGGCGATCCCGCCCCTCCAGCGCCGCCAGGGCACAGGCGGCTCGCAGGGCAAATTGTTCTCCCCGGTGCCCTTGGACGTTGCCGCGGATGGCCTCCTGCACCAGGTAGAGGAGCTGTTCCCGCTGCGGCTTGACCTGGGGCAGCCACTCCCGCGCCAGGAGGATGCGGGTGCGGATTTCCTCCAGTTCCGCCTGGTGCTCGGCCAGGAAGGGCTCGGGAGCATCGACAAATTGCGTTGCCCGTTGGACAATTTCCCCTCGCTCTTCTAGGCTCAGCTCCTGCCCCACCGGCACCACCAGTGCCAGGCGATCCAGCAGGTGGGGGCGCAGGGATCCCTCTTCGGGGTTGTAGGTGGCCACCAAGAGAGGCCGGCAGGGGTGTTGCAGACTCAGCCCCTCCCGTTCCAGGCGGTTGACCCCATCCCCCACCACCGTCAGCAACAAGTTGACGATGGCGTCGTCCAAGAGGTTGATGTCATCCACATAGAGCACGCCCCGGTGGGCAGCAGCCAAGAGCCCTGGCTGGAAGACCGTTTCCCCCTGCCTGATGGAGGCCTCCACATCGACGGATCCCAGCAGCCGATCTTCGGTGACGCCCAGGGGAACCTGGACAAAGGGGGGCGATATCACTTGGGTGGGCGGCACCTCTCCGGCTGGGTAGCGAGCCTTGGCCCAGTCGGACCAGGTATCCGGCTGCGCTGGATCGTCGTTGCAATAGGATCCCGCAATCACCTCGATGGGCGGTAGCAAGGCGTGGATCCCTCTGGCCAAAACCGACTTGGCGGTGCCGCGAGGCCCCACCAGCACCACACCCCTTAGGCTGGGATCCACTGCTGCCAGCAGCAGAGCCAGCTTGGCCGCCTGTTGCCCCACTACAGCGGTGAGGGGAAAGGTACAAGGAGCGGATAGAGTTGCGGATCCCATGGTTGGCGGGTAGGCTTGGCGAGCAACGGTTCAATCGAGCAGATTCGCAGCGGAGCGGGAGCTGTACACCCCAGTCTATCGCTTGAGTGCTCCGCACCGCCTTTGCAACTGAGATTTTCTGGGGAGCATGCCTCTAACCCCCAAAACCCTGAACTTTGCTGAATTTACTGAGCTTTAGGCGGTTTGGCAAAAGTCATTGAGAGGGATATAGTAGACCAAGTTTCCCCCTGATCCTTGAGTCCACCGCAACGGTTGCCGGGAAGTGAAGGGGGAAAGCGCTCGGGGGGTATTCCTCAGGGCTTTGCGGGATACCGCCTTCCTGTTTGGACTCCGTCCCGCTGACGCGAACAGAGATAGGCAGGATGCGATCGCTTCTTTCCTGAACCATGTTCAGGAGAGTTCAGCGTGAATGTATCAGGTTCCAAACCGGCTCCAGACAGTTCCCCAAGCCCTCTCCCAAGGGGAAGGGGTAGGTCGGAATCAAGGCCACCAATGGCCTACGGCGACTGGGAATACCCCTGGTGAGCCGCCGCTGTTTGGTGGTCATCTTCTGTTCAAAATGGGCATCACTTCAGCGGGTTGCAATCATCACGTGTTTGGTGATTTGGTAGTCGCGCACCGCTTCTGCCGAGAGATCTTTGCCAAATCCCGATTGCTTAAAGCCGCCATGGGGGGCCTCAGAGGCAATGGGAATATGGTCGTTGATCCAGACGGTGCCGAACTCCAGATCGGCGGCCAACCTCATCGCTCGTCCGATGTCTTGAGTCCACACAGAAGCCGCCAGCCCGTATAGGACGTCATTGCCCAAGCGTAGCGCTTCCGCTTCTTCGCGAAACGAGCCGAGCGTGAGAACCGGCCCAAAAACCTCACTCTGTACGATCTCCGCTTTTTGATCGACATTGGCAATCACCGTGGGTTCATAGTAGTAGCCCTGGGCAAGCTGGGAAGGGATCCGACCGCCGGTCAGCACCTTGGCTCCCTCTGCTTTGGCCCGCTCCACAAATCCCATCACCCGCTCCCGCTGGGCTGCTGAGACCAAAGGCCCCATCTCCACTCCCGCCTCGAAAGGGGATCCCACCGTTACTTTGCGCATGGCTTCTACAATGGCCTCTTGCGCCTGCGCCAGCTTGCTCTCGTGCACATAGACGCGGGTGGCTGCCGTACAGTCTTGGCCGGTATTGACGGTGGCAGCAAATGTGGCCTTGGCAGCAACGGTCTCTACGTCCGCATCCTCGAAGACGATAAACGGCGCTTTGCCCCCCAGTTCCAAATGCACCCGCTTCAGGGTATCTGCCGCTGTCCGCATCACCTGCTTGCCGGTGGCGGTAGAGCCGGTAAGGCTGACCATGCGCACCTGGGGGTGCTCCACCAGGGCTTGGCCGGTGGCATTGCCTCCGGTAACGATATTGACTACCCCGGGCGGGATCCCAGCCTCGGCGATCAGTTCCCCCAGCATCAGGGTGGTCAGGGGGGTGGCAGGAGCGGGCTTGAGCACCACCGTACAGCCGGCGGCCAGGGCGGGGCCGATTTTCCAGACGGCCATCATCAGCGGATAGTTCCAAGGGGTAATTTGCGCGCACACCCCCACTGGCTCTTTGCGAAAGAGGGAGGTGTAGCCCTTGGCGTATTCCCCAGCACTAAAGCCATGGATGTCGCGGGCGGCGGCGGCGAAGAAACGCAGATTATCCACCGCAAATGGCAGATCTCCCCCCAAGCTGAGGAACTCGTAGGGCTTGCCGGTGTTTTCCGATTCCACACGAGCCAGTTCTGGGGCACGAGCCTCGATCAGATCTGCCAATTTCCAGAGGGCCAGGGAGCGCTCGCCGGGGGTGAGTTTCGACCAACGGCCATCGTAGAAGGCTGTTTGGGCGGCCTGCACCGCCCGATCCACATCGGCAGGGCTGGCATCCACCACCTCTGCCAGTTTCTCGCCGGTGGCCGGGTTCTCGATGGTCATCAGGCCCCCCCCTTGGCTATCGACCCATTGGCCGTCGATCCAGAGTTTGTAGGCCATAGCGATGTCCTCAACAGCTTGGTGAAATGGCTCTCCCCATTGTGCCGAATCTTTTTGGCTCGGCTTGAATCATAAGCTTCATTCAACTTTGGCAACTTTGGGGTGCAGAGATGGGATCCTTTGGGATTGGGATGGCCCAAACGGCTATTCGCAAAGCGGGCCGTAGACTGTGGCCAACGGCCCACTGGTGAGGATCCCGCATCTGCTAACTAACGGAGGTGCAGGGGCAATCAGTCCTGCACTCTACCCGCAGGGTGAGCACCGGGATACAGGGATCCCCGCCATACCTCTGAGCGAAATCTGTAGCAAAACCTACTTATGCTGGTGTAACCTACAAGCACCGGATTGATCCAGATGCCTGCCAACAAGCCGCTCGCGTCAGCGGGACGGAGGCCTTGCTGTTGGCGTGGCTGGAGATTGGCCGGGACGTATACAACTACACTTTGCCGGAAATCAACGAGTGGATAGCATCTTGCTCTTGGCCGGTGGACAGGGGTTCCTGGGTGCAGGAGTCCATCCTGTCTGCCGATGCACCGTTCCCTGTGGATTAGACTTGTTTTGCAAGCTGGCAGTAGCTAGGAAGGCTGGGGAAGGGAAGCCACTTGTCCAGTCGTTTTGTCGGGGGTTGTAGACCCAGACAAGTGACGTGGGGCAGGAATGCCCGACCGCGAGGTAAGGACTCCGTCCTGCTGACGGGAAGGGTGGCCCGCGCTCTATCCACAGGACGAGCGCCGGGAGGATGTCACGCATCCACCCTAGCTCTGGATTGGGAAGGATGGCCAGCGCTTTTGCACAGGCGCAGCAGGGCACAGTCTCAGTACCCTGTTTGATTGAGTCAATGCAGAGGTGGGATCCCTCTGTTGGGATAGCCGTTAGGGAGGCAAGTTCACGATGCAACTGCGAACAGCTCTGCCGCTGTTGTGCCTTTCTCTCTTGGTAGCTGCTTGCCGGCCCGGCGGGCCACCTCGCAGCATGGGGGGTGAAGGGGGCGGAGAAGGCCAACCCACACCAGTGGCCGTCGGCAGGGTAGAGGAACAGCAAATCGAAGAGACCTCAGAGTTCATGGCCAGCCTCGGATCCCAGCAGGTGGCCAGTATCCGCCCTCAGGTCAGTGGACAGGTGACCCAGGTGTTCGTGCAGCTGGGATCCCAGGTGGCTGCCGGAGCCCCTCTCTTTGAGATCGACAGCCGGCAGCAACAGGCGGCGGTGGCCGGCCAAACGGCGGGGATTGCCGCAGCCCAAGCCAACCTGGAGAGCGGCCGGGCCGTGCTCAGCCAGTTGCGGGCGGATCGGATGCGCCTAGAGGCAGCGGCGGAGTTTGCCCGGGATCTGCACGAACGTAACCTGCGCCTATTGGCCGAGGGGGCCATCAGCCAGGCGCAAGCGGATCAATCCAGCCGCGACCTGCGCCAGGCGGAGGCGGCTTTGGCGGCGCAACAGGAGCAGATCCGCGCTCAGGAGGCCGCGATCTTGCGGGCAGAGCGGGAGGTGCAGCGAGCCCAGGCCGAGGCGGAGCGGCAACAGGTGCAATTGCAGTTTTTCCAGGTCACGGCTCCCTTTGCGGGCATTGTGGGGGATGTTTTGGTGAGGCAGGGAGACTACGTGACGCCTCAGACGGTTTTGACCACCTTGACCCAAACCCAGGCGCTGGAGCTCAACCTTAACATCCCGTTGCAGCGGGCCCCCCAGCTGCGCATTGGCACGCCGGTGCAGATCCTGGATAGCCGCGGCGAGGTGATCGGCAGCAGCCAAATCTCTTTCATTGCTCCCGAAGCCAACGCCGCCACGCAATCGGTGCTGGCCAAGGCTCTTCTGGAGAACCCTGCCGGCCAGTTGCGCTCGGCCCAGTTTGTGCGGACTCGGGTCATCTGGGAGGAGCGGCCGGCCTTGCTGGTGCCGGTGACGGCGGTGGCCCGCTTGGGGGCGCAAACCTTTGTCTACACGGTGCAGACAACGGAGCCGCCAGCAGAGGGCATGCCCCCGGGGGCGGTGGCGGTGCAAAGGCCGGTGCAGCTGGGATCCATCTACGGAAACAGCTATGAGGTGCTGGAGGGTTTGGAGGCCAATGAGCCAATTGTGCTGAGCGGCCTGCAGAAAATCCGCGATGGCGCTCCGATTGTCGATGAGGTGCTTTTTCAGCAGAGGATGCAGCCACAAGGGGGAGGGAGACCTCCTGGATCCCCGCCCTAGGTCCTCTCTCCGGCGGTTTCCCAACTCAGCTATCCCCTTTCACTCCTCACTGCGCTGGACTATGTTTTTTGACTTTTTCATTCGCCGCCCTGTTTTTGCCAGCGTCTGCTCCATCCTGATCGTGCTGGTGGGGGCGGTGAGCATTCCCCTACTGCCGGTGGACTACTACCCACAGGTGGCGCCGCCAGCGGTGAGGGTGACTGCTGTTTATCCTGGGGCCAACGCCGAGACGGTGGAGACGGCGGTAACCAATGTGCTGGAGCAGGAGATCAACGGCGTCGAGGGTATACGGTCTATCGCCTCGGTGAGCAGCAGCAACGGCACCAGCCAGATCACCGTTACCTTCAGCCCGGATCGGGATCTGGACACGGCGGCTGTGGATGTGCAGAACCGGGTGGCGCGGGCCCAGGGCCGGCTGCCGGCGGAGGTGATCCAAAACGGCATCAGCGTGGAAAAGGCCGGCGACAGCGCCTTTGTGCTGGTGTTGGCGCTGCGCTCAGAGGCGGGGGAATACGACGAGCTGTTTTTGAGCAACTACGCGGAGCTGTTTGTGCGGGATGCTTTGCGGCGCATCCGCGGCGTCAGCGATGTCATCATTTTCGGGGAGCGCACCTATGCCATGCGCATCTGGCTGGATCCGACGCGGCTGGCCAGCTATGGTCTGACAGCTCTGGATGTGGTAAACGCAGTGCGCCAGCAGAATATCCAGGTGCCCGCCGGCCAAATTGGCGGCCAGCCCAGCCCCCCGGATCAGGAGTTTCAGATCAGCGTCCAGGCCACGGGGCGGCTGTCGCAGCCGGAGGAGTTCGCCCAGATCGTTCTCAAGGCCAACGCCGATGGCAGCTTGGTGCGCATTGCCGATGTGGGCCGGGTAGAGCTGGGGGCCCAAAGCTACGATACGTTCTTCCGCATCGGGGGGCAGGAGGCGGTGGGGATCGCCATCACCCAACAACCGGATGCCAACGCCCTAGAGGTGTCGCGGCAGGTGCGGCAGACGTTGGCGCAGCTGGCGGAGAGTTTTCCGCCCGGCTTGATCTACGAGATCCCTTTCGACGCCACCCTGTTCATTACCGAGTCGGTGCAGGAGGTGATTTTTACCCTGCTGCAGGCTATTGCCCTGGTGGTGCTGGTACTGTTCATCTTTTTGCAAGATTGGCGCGTCACCCTCATTCCCACCGTTACAATTCCGGTGGCGCTGCTGGGGACCTTCGCCTTTGTGCGCCTGTTTGGCTTTTCCATCAACACTTTGACTCTGTTCGGCCTCACCCTGGCCACTGGCTTGGTGGTGGACGACACCATTGTGGTGGTGGAGAATATCTCCCGCTACATCCGCGACCGCGGCATGCGGCCTCTGCAGGGGGCCTCGGCGGGGATGAACGAGGTGTTGGGGGCGGTGATCGCCACGACGCTGGTGCTGCTGGGGCTATTTGTGCCTGTTGCTTTCTTTCCTGGCACCAGCGGTCGCATCTACCAGCAGTTTGCCGTCACCATTGCCGTGTCGGTTTCGCTGTCCACGTTTAATGCCATTACCTTGGCTCCGGCTTTGTCGGCGCTGCTAATTCGCCCCCGCTCAGAGCAGATGTTTTGGCTGCTGCGCTGGTTTGACCGCGCCGTGGAAGGGATCCGAGCGGCCTACTGCCGCCTGCTGGAGCTGGTGGTGAAGCTGCGGCTGTTGGTGGTGACGGGGTTTATTGCCTGTTTGGGCCTCACCTACTGGCTGTTCCAAATTGTGCCGACGGGGTTTGTGCCGGATGAGGATCAGGGCTTTTTCATCACCATTGTCCAGGGGCCGCCGGGGGTTTCCCTCAACTATACCGACAGGGTGATCCGGCAGGCCGCCGCTATTTTGGAGGGGATCCCTGAGATCGAAAATCGGGTGATCGTGGGGGGGTTCAGCTTTACCGGGCCCTCGCCGGGGAATGGGCTGATCTTTGCCACCCTCAAGCCCTGGGAAGAGCGGCGGCAACCGGAGCAATCGGCGCAAGCGATTGTCAACCGGCTATTTGGGCCTTTTTTGGGCGGGATCAGCCGCGCATTGGTGATCCCGATCCTGCCGCCGGCCATTCCCAATTTGGGGGTTGCGGGCGGGTTTACTTTCCAGCTTCAGGATCGGGGGGTGAACGATTTCAACCTCTTGGAGCAGACGGCCAACACCCTGTTTTTTGTGGGCAACTCGCCGCCCCCGCCGGGCCAACCCCCCTTGGGCTTGCGGATTAACCCGCCCACCTTCAACGCCAATTCGCCGCAGCTAGAAGTACAGGTGGATCGGGAGATGGCCCAGTTGTTGGGGATCCCTCTGTTGGATGTCTTCGGCACGCTGCAGACGCTGCTGGGGGGCACCTACGTCAATGATTTCGATCTGTTCAACCGCAACTACCGGGTCTATGTGCAGGCGGATCAAGCATTCCGAGGTAACCCGGAAAGCATCGGCCAGTTCTACGTGCGGGGTGGGCAGGGGCAGCTCTTGCCGTTGAGCACCCTGGTTCAGGTGGAGGAGACCACCAGCCCGGCCATCATCAACCACTTCAACCTCTTCCGCTCGGTGGAAATTCAGGGCAGCGCCCTGCCGGGCTTTAGCTCAGGGCAAGCGATTCGGGCTATGGAAACTCTAGCCGCCCAGTTGCTGCCCCAGGGGTTTGGCTTCGAGTGGTCGGGCCTGTCGCTGGAAGAAATCGAGTCGGGAGGACAGGCGCCGCTGATCTTTGCTTTGGGCTCGGTGTTCGTCTTCCTGGTGCTGGCGGCGCAATTTGAGAGCTATGTGGATCCCTTGATCATTTTGTTGGCGGTGCCGCTGGCGGTTCTTGGGGCTCTTTTGGCGCAACTGCTGCGGGGCTTGACCAACGACGTCTTCTGCCAAGTCGGGTTGGTGATGTTGATCGGGCTGGCCAGCAAAAACTCCATCTTGATTGTGGAGTTTGCCAACCAGTTGGTTGCCCAAGGGATCCCACTGCTCAAAGCTGCCACCCAAGCAGCCGAGACGCGCTTCCGCGCCATTCTGATGACCGCCCTGAGCACTATCCTGGGTATTTTCCCTCTGGCAGCGGCCACGGGCGCAGGGGCAGCCAGCCGTCAGTCGCTGGGCACGGCGGTGATCGGCGGCATGTTCGTCTCGACAATGCTCAGTTTGCTGGTGGTGCCGGTGCTCTATGTCGTGATCAAGGGGATCCAGGTGCGAATTTTGGGGGGATCCCCTTCGCCTGTGGATCTGGCGCATCTGCCCCCACCGGAGGATCCCAAGGATCTGCTGCCTGGTGGCGACAGCGTTGGGTAGGTAGCCAGGGGAATCTGCTTGATGCTTGTCTTTTGGCGGAAAAGTTCCGTTGCCTTGCTTCCTAGCTCTCCCTTCGGGAGAGATTGGGGGTGGTCGCGGAAGCGGCGCAGGGCGTTTGGGCGGCACCGCGGAGCAGTTGAGAAGTGTCTTAGTCTAACTTGAAATGACTGTACACCTTGGTTCCGTACTGCAAAGGACTTCCAGCGCTTTTGCACAGGTTTGGGGAGGCTCTCGTTCATCGCTTTCTCATCCACCGCAGGCCCTGTCTTCGAGCAGTTCGGACTCGGCTTCGCTGGGCATTTTTTCCCAGAACTGAGCCAGGTGTTGCAGGCCCACAAAGCCCAACTGCCAGAGGATCAAGGCTAGAGGGCCGTGCTGCTGCCGCTGGATCTTCAGGGCCAAAGCCAGTTGTTTGGGCTTGAGGAGCTGCTGCTGGGCAGCAAACTGGCAGAACTGTCGATCCCATTGGCTAAGGGCTTGTAAATCCGGCAGGGTCGGTTCCATAGGTTTGGCCAGGCAGGAAAGGATTGAATGTCGAGGATCGGGATCCTCGTACTGATTCTGGGGATCTTCTTGCGGATCCCTTGCAACAGGTTTCTTCCAGGGTATGTGACCACCCAGGCCCTCCCAAGGCCGGTTAGGGCAGAGAGGACTGAGCTTTGTCGCAAAGCTGGCTTATAGATCCTGGCAGGACGGTCTATCCCCAGGGGTCGTCGTCGAAGGGACTATCTGACCAATAGCCACTCTGCTGGGATGGGGGGGGCTGTTGGGGGAGAGGAGGCGTGTAGGCAGGGGGTGGCGTTGGGATGGGGGTGGGTTTTTCCAGATCCTCAAGTCGGGGCAGGTCGGCGGGCTTGGGCTCGACACCAAGGCTTCTCAGCTTGGCTTGCGTTTCTTGCACTTGCGCATTGAGCTCTTCCAGGTAGGCGCGGTAGTGGTTGGCAGCTTCCAGGTACTGCTTGGCTTTCTTTTCGTTTTCCCGGACGACCGCCTCCAGTTCTTTGGTGCGAACGGTGTAATCGGCCTCTTGATTGGTGAGGTTTTCGATGGCTTGGTTGAGTACAGCCCGCCGTCGCTCCAGTTGGGCTACAATTTCCGACAACTGTCGTTCTCGCTCGCTAAGGCTGCGTTCCCGGTTTTGAGTTTGTTCCAGTTGAAAGCTGGCCTGGCTGAGCTGCTCTCGCAAATACATCACCTGGGGCTCCGTCTCGTTGCGTTCCTGTTGCAACTCAAAGACCCGCGCTTCCAAGTGATCTTTTTCCTGCTGCAACACTTCCCGCTCGTTCAAAAGACGGGTGTAGAGCTGGTTGAGAAAGTCCACCTCCATCACCACTTGGCTAAGCTGAGTGGCGTATTCCCCAACCAAAGCCAACTCCCGAGCGAGGTTTTGGGTTTCACTGGTGGCTTGATCGGTGAAAAACTGGGGAAGTTGGGTGGTTTCTCTGAGGCGTTGGGTAAATTGCTTGAAGCGGAAAGAAAAGTTGCTCGCCATTGCCGGTGCGGTAGCCTCGAAGATCAGGGGAATGCCGATGGTTGGATTTCACAGGGCTTGGATTGCTTCCAATCTACTTGGATTGCTTCCAATCTAACATTGAGCTACAGCTTTTGCGGAAGCTTGCCTTAGGTGGGATCGGGGGGAGTTTCAGGGGCCGGCATGGCAACTTCCCCAGAGGGATCCCGCTTCTCGGATTCCGGCTGGGGGTTTTCTGCCGCTCTGTTTTTAACCTTGTCTTTTTGGTCTTTCGAGGTGCCTTCTGAATCCTGGCCGGAGATGCGGCGCAGCAGCCGTTGCAGGAGTGGGCTGCGGCGATTGCCGAGGACGGAGAAGCGGCTTTCAATCTCCTCGACGGGGACGGGATCCATTTGGGCCAGCTCCGGCTCGCTGAGGAGGAGTACCCGTATCGTTGCAATGGGGATCTGCAAGAATAGGTTGGATCCCCAAAATCCAAAGGCAGCTATGGCTAGGCCGGCCAGGCGGGTGCCGTTGCCAGGGGTGAGCGGGGCAAAGAGGGGGGCAAAGTCGTAGAGGCGCTCACCGACTTCCAGCATCAGGATTGCCGCCAACAGCGTCAAAATCTTATGTTCGGGGCTGAGGAAGGCGGCCAAGATGCGGCGCTGCTCGAGGGTGAGTTCTTCTGGGGGGACAGAGGCCACCCACACGCTAAAGATGTCAAACGGTTTGCGCCACTGCATAGCAAAGACCGGCCCAATGCCCACCACGGCCACCCAGGCCTGCTCCGCCCCCACCGGCAGGAGGGGATCCCCTGTGGCCAGCCCGATCAGGGTCAGCCCCACCCACAAGGGGAAGAGGAGGATGCCGGCGGCATGGATCCAGAGGAAAGGTTCCTGCCAATGGCTGCGCATGGGGAGATGCCAAAAGGGACGGGGGAGAGCAGGGCTAGGGGCGGGATTTGTCCACCACTTCCAATTCTGTGAGGCGGAAGGTGACTAATTTGTCCCAGTTGCCGCCTTCAAAGAGGACAGCGGCATGGTTGTCGGTAACCCGCTGTACCTGGCCCTCAAAGCAGTAGTAGGTGTCGTTGGGGTTGATGACCCGCACGGCAACGCCGGGGTAGATCGGGGGAAGGGCTTCGAGGAGGGTTGGGGTTGGAGTCGTGTTCACGTTTCAGCTATCCTCTTTTTTTGCAGAAGCTCTGCCTTACTATTATGGGGGAAAGCCCCTCTCTTGCCGAGTCTCCCCCTCGTTGAGCTTCTTCCCACAGCGGTTCGCCGAGGGTTAGGCAATGGCTGAGGTGTGGCTGCCAGCCCGCTAACGGGAAAGGAGCCTGTACTGCAACTTCGACGGTCAACCCAGCTCCCCCTCAAGGCCCCAGACCATGGCTACCGGCGCACAGTCTTCCCCCTCCCAAATCTGGCATGTGTTGGTGATCGATGATGAGCAGGGACGGCGGGCTGTGGCCCTCAGTGCTGCCACCTATTCGATTGGCAGGGATCCCAGCAATGCGATTGTCATCGATTCGGCGGCGGTTTCCCGGCAACACGCGCTGCTGCTGCGGCTACCCCAAAAAGATGGCCAGTATACCTACCGGCTGCTGGACGGCAATATCGAGGGCAAGCGCAGCACCAACGGCGTCTCGGTGAATGGGCAGAGATGTTTGAGCTGGGATCTCAAGGATGGGGATCAGATCCTGTTGGGGGATCGGGTGCGGATGCAGTACTGCATTCGTCGGTTGTCGGACGAAGATTTTCAGCGGTATCTCCAGTCTGTAAGCTTTCGCAGCGTGAAGGCGGAGGTGGTGGATCGGCGCTCCACAACCATGCAGCGGTTTGATCCGCCCTCGATGCAGGCAATTTTGCCCCAAGAGGAGACGATGGAGAGAATTGACGTGAAGCCTCAACGCCGCAATCCGCTGCGGCTGCTGTTGCAGACGCTCTGGGGGCGTTTGAGGGGAAAGCTGAGATAATTTAGCCCTCAGGAATGCCCACCCGTTCTGAGTCTGGGAGGTCTGGGAGCGATGACGCGGTCTCGTCGGCGCCGCCTTTGCGCTCTTGCTCTGACGCTTCTGCCTGCAAGTCCAGGAGGGAGGGGGGGGAGTTGGCTTCCCCAATCAACACTCCCCGCAGCCAGAGGGGAGCGACAAAGGTGGTGGCAATCACCATGACGATAATGCTGACATCGAGGGCATCGGAGAGAACCCCACTGGCGGCCCCCACACCGGCAAACACCAGGCCCACCTCACCCCGGGGAATCATGCCCACTCCGATGGCGTAGCGGTTGATGCCCGGCTTGCCAAAGGCCCCCAAGCCCGCTGCTAGCTTGCCCACAATGGCAACTCCGATCAAGAAGACGGCAATGATCAGCCCCTCTCGGTTGACGGGGAGGGTGGGGTTGAGTACGGCAAGGTTGGTTTTGGCCCCGACGCAGACGAAGAAGATGGGCACCAGTAGGTCGGAAATGGGCTTGATCTGTTCTTCCAGCTCTTGCCGTTTCTCGGTTTCGGCCAAGATCAGGCCAGCGGCAAAAGCGCCCAAAATCGCTTCTAGATGAATGATTTGCCCCACATAAGCCAGCAGAAAGGCCAGCACGAGGGCGGGCAGAAGGGGGTTACCTCGGGTCTTCAGGCTGTTGAGAAGGGCAACAAAGTAGGGGCTGAGAAGGCGCCCCAAAACAATGGAGCCGACCAAGAAGAGGATGGCACTGAGGATGATGATGCCGATATCGGAAAGGTTGACTTCTCCGTTTTTGGCCAAGCCCGCCACCACGGCCAAGATGATGATGCCCAACACGTCATCCAAGACGGCGGCGCCGATGATCACCTGTCCTTCTGGGGAGGTGAGTTTTTGCAGCTCGGCCAAGACGCGGGCGGTGATGCCGATGCTGGTTGCTGTGAGGGCAGCGCCGGCAAATATGGCGGGGATAACGGGCACATGAAACAGGTAGAGCAAGCCCAGGGTTCCGGCCAGGAAAGGCACAGCGACCCCGATGACGGCTACGGCTGCGGCTTGAGGGCCGACCCGCAACAGCTCGGCCAGATCCGACTCGAGGCCGATTTCAAACAAAAGGACGATCACCCCGATCTCGGAGAGGATGTCGATGATCTGGCTTTGGGAGGAGAACACCTGTACCAGGGATCCCTCGTCGAGTCCGGCAGTGGCTCGCAGAAATTGCATCAGTGCTGAGGATTGAGCCAAGGTGTGCAGCTCTTGGCCGGAAACTTGTCCTTCTGGGAAGACAAGCAACCCCAGAGCGGAGGCCCCTACCGCGACGCCCCCCAGCAGTTCTCCCAACACGGGGGGAAAACTCAGGCGAACGGCGATTTCTCCGGCAATACGGCTGGCCAGATAGATGACCACCAGAGCCATCAGCACCGCCGCCAAGATCAGGGGTAAAAGATTGGCAGCCCCTTCCGGTTCAAGGGGGGCAGCGGCTTCAACAGCAAGCAACACTGAATCTAGGTTGTTCAACAGCAAGATCTCACCCTCAAATGATGAACAGCTTTTTGTCTCGGGCCGGCCCTGGTGGGAACGCTGCCGTTCCCATTCCTTTCGCCCTTCTGCTGGAAGACTGTTACAGAAGCTAACCTCCCTTGGGAACTGTTGGCAACGCCCAGGTAGGCACTCTTATACTCCAGATAATTGATACTTATCTGGAGTATTGTCTCCACAGACGTTCCCATGAGCAGGACGAAGCCCTTACCACTTCCTCTCCTGGAAAACCCCTCAGAACCGGCAATCCAGGACAAGCTGCTCCTCAGGAGGAAGCCTCGCCTTGGCCCGGTGCAGGGTTGGATCCATCCAAATCGGACGATGGCCCAGACAGATCCAGAGGATTAAAGCGGTTCATGGCTGTCCTCAGTCCCTCTTGCCAGCAGCACTCCACGGCCTCTACCGCCGTATTCAACACCCGCTCCAGCACCTCTTGTTCTGCAGGCGCAAATCCCCCCAACACATGCCCGACCACATCTTGGCTGCCCTTGGGTTTGCCCACCCCCAAACGCAGCCGCGGAAACCCTTCGCTCCCCAAGTGCTGAATGATGGACTTCATGCCGTTGTGCCCACCGGCAGAACCGGATCCCCGCAGGCGCAGACGACCCAGCGGCAGATCCATATCGTCGTACACCACCAGCACAGAGGCGAGATCTAACTTGTACCAATCCAGCACCGCCCGCACCGATTGGCCGGAACGGTTCATGTAGGTTTCCGGCTTGAGCAAGCGCCGCTTCCCCCCCAGAGCCAAACCTTCTCCGTAGCTACCTTGGAATCGCTTCTCCAAAACCAACGGGATCCCCCAGCGCTGCGCCAGCCGATCCACCACCATAAAGCCGCAATTGTGGCGGGTATTGGCGTATTGAGGGCCGGGATTGCCCAGGCCCACAACGAGCTGCAGGGAAATCTCATCGGTTCCCTTGGGCTTGACCTGGGTCACAACGTTTCTCGCCTCCTCGAGCTAAAGTAAGGCATCGCTGCTTGGAGTGGTGTTGGCGTGTTTTCGGGCTGCTGATCGCCCCGGAGGTTCGGATACCCAGCCGGCGGCAGGAGAACTCTTGGGGGCGAATGACTCCGCCATTGTTTATTGTGAACGCTTAATGTGAACGCTTCTGACCAACCCTGCTATGAGCCTGCCCACCCCCTTCGGTCTTCACCCCAGCACAACCGAATTCGATGCCTCGGATGCCCTGCGCCTCAGCCAGCGTCTGATTCAAGTGGGGATCGCCCTCTCCTCAGAAACGGATCTGCAGCGGCTGCTGGAGTTGATTGTTGCTCAAGCCCGAGAACTGACCCACTGTGATGGGGCCAGCCTTTTTGTCCGAGAGGGGGAGGAACTGCGCTTTTTCGTGGTCAACCGCCATGAGGAGCTGCGGGATCTGCGCCTGCCCCTCAGCCCTTCCAGCATTGTGGGCTATGTGGTGCTCACCGGGGAGAGCCTGAATCTGCCAGATGTCTACCGCCTGCCCGCCGACCGGCCCTATGCCTTTAACCCACAGGTGGATCGGCAGACCGGCTATCGCACCCGCTCCTTGCTCACTGTGCCCATGCGGGATCCCTCAGGAAAGATCCTCGGCGCCCTACAACTGTTGAACCGCCTAAAGCCGGATCACCCCACCCCCCTAGCTCCTGACCAGGTGGCTGAGTGGAGCCAACCTTTTTCTGAGCTGGAAGTTAGCGTGGCAGAAGCCTTGGCCTCCCAGGCGGCGGTTGCCTATCAAAACGTCCAATTGCGGGAAGAGCTCAAATCTGCCCACTTCGAGACCATCTTCTGTCTGTCTGTGGCCGTAGAATACCGGGATCAAGATACCTCTTTTCACCTGAAGCGGATGAGCAACTACTCTCGCATCATCGCCAAGCACTTGGGCCTATCCAGCCATGAGCAAGAGCTGATCTTCTACGCCAGTCCTATGCACGATGTGGGCAAAATCGGGATCCCGGATGCCATCTTGCAAAAGCCGGGGCGTCTGACCCCAGAAGAGCGGCAGATCATGAACCGCCACCCTGAGATTGGCTACGAAATTCTCAGCAAGTCCGACTCCGAGCTGATGCAAAAGAGCGCCATCATCGCTCTGACCCACCACGAGAAGTTCGACGGCAGTGGGTATCCGCGCGGCCTCAAAGGAGAAGGGATCCCTCTAGAGGGACGGATTGTGGCCTTGGCCGATGTCTTCGACGCCTTGGCCAGCCGTCGCCCCTACAAAGAAGCCTGGGCTTTGAATGAGGTCTTTCAGTTTGTAGAAGACAACAGCGGCAGCCATTTCGATCCGCAAGTGGTGGCCGCCTTTAACCGAGGACGCAGCGAAATTCTGGAAATCTACCACCGCTATCCAGAAACCCGCTAAATCCAGCTCCAGATCAATCAGGGATCCAAGATACCAACCCAGAACATTCAGCTCCAAAGGGATTCATCCCCGCAAACTGCAAAGAAGGGATCCCAGGCCATCCTTCCCGCACAATTCTGCAAAATCCTATGGGCAGGAGATGGGATCCCAGGGCAAACTGAAGGTGGTCGATTTTCTGCAGGAATCACCCCATCAAAGGCCGATTTAGGGCCGACTTTTTGTGTTGCTCTACACATTAGCATCCAACCCATCTGTACCCAACGTGTGCCGAGGATCCCTGTGATGGCTACCCTGACAAATCGACCCACTCCTACCCTATCGATCAACACCAAGCTGCGCGATTTGGCCTTGGTGGAGTTTCAGGTGAGCGAGTCCACCCCTTGTGAGAACGTGGTGCGCCGCCTAGAAGATGACAGCAGCCTTTCAGGAGTCATCGTGCTGGACGAGCGGTCACAGGTGCGGGGAATGTTGACCCGCCGCGCCATTCTGGAGTGGATGCTTAGCAAGCCCTACGGCCTGGATGTGTTTTTGAAGCGGCCCATCAGCTCCATGGTAGAGTTCCATAGCCGGGATTTTCTCTTGCTCCCCGGCGACTGCGATGTCATCCAAGCAGCCGACCGAGCTTTCCAACGGCCCGAAGAGACCATCTATGACCCAGTGGTGGTTCAACTGGGATCCCAGGACTACCGCCTTCTCGATGTGCCGGTGTTGTTGGTGGCCCAGGCCCAGGTGCATCTGGCCACCCAGCGCAAGCTACAGGAGCAGCAGGAAGAGATGAAAAGGATCTTGGCAGAGCTGGAGCAGGAAAAAAACCGCAGCCTCCAGTATGCCCGGGATCTGGAGCGACAAAAAGCCGAGATCCTCAACCAAAACCTGGCCTTAGACATGGAACGTCGCCGGGCCCAACAGCGCTCCGAGGAGTTGGCTCGCCTTAACGCCCGCATCATTGAAATCAGTTCTGTGCTCTCTGAGAGAGGCAAATCCACCTTTGCCGCTACCTTTGAAGGCGTGGAAGCCGTACGCGGCCTAGTTCAGGAAATTGCCGACAACAGCCAGGAGTTGTCGCGGGAGCTCAAGGAGATCAACACCATCGTGGATTTGATCGTGGAGGTGGCAGGATACATTCGCCTGCTCTCCTTTAACGCGGCTGTAGAGGCCAACCGCAGCGGTGGTGCCGGTGGCTTTGGAGCCATTGCCCAGGAGATCCGCAAATTGGCCGGGCGAACCACTGAAGCCAGCAACCGCATTCGCGGCCTAGCAGAGCGTATCCAGCGCCAGAGCCAATCCACACTGCAATCGGCCCAGAGCAGCGCTGAGGTGGTGCAATCCCTTTACCAGCAGGCCCAGTCGGCCCAGTTGGCCCTGGAAGAGCTGCAAACCCTGTTGGAACAGGCCCAGATCTAGCCTCCCTTTTGGGTTTGAGATTCTTTTGGATCTGTCTGATCCCTAAGGTTGCCATGGTGGCTAGGGGTCAACTTTCCCCTCTCGAGTCTCATAAGTATAAAATTGCCCAGCCACGGCAAGGGTTTCAAAGTGGTAGGTGGGCAAGGAGATCCCCAGCGGGCCAAAGTTGAGCAACGACAAATCGGTGGTGTAGAGGCTGAAAAGGATAAAATTCTGCCGGCGGGTTTGGCGCATGAACAGAGCTTCTAGTTCGGGCTGGAGCTCTCGGACAAGGGCATGACATTCCTCAATCAAAGTGACCAAGAAAGACGGGATCTGAGCGCAGTATTCTCGCGTAGCGTAGGCAGCCAGTTGTTGCCCTGCATGGGTTCTGTACTGATACATTCACGCTGAACTCTCCTGAACATGGTTCAGGAAAGAAGCGATCGCATCCTGCCTATCTCTGTTCGCGTCAGCGGGACGGAGTCCAAACAGGAAGGCGGTATCCCGCAAAGCCCTGAGGAATACCCCCCGAGCGCTTTCCCCCTTCACTTCCCGGCAACCGTTGCGGTGGACTCAAGGATCAGGGGGAAACTTGGTCTACTATATCCCTCTCAATGACTTTTGCCAAACCGCCTAAAGCTCAGTAAATTCAGCAAAGTTCAGGGTTTTGGGGGTTAGAGGCATACTCTTCTAAGGTGGGATTGGTGATGGCCAAAGCAGCCACTCCTCCCGCCAAAACCAGCCCGGAAAGCAAGGAAAAGACCTTCAGCATCGCAGCCTCCGAAACCGAACTCTTTATTCTGCTATAGGCTTGAGCCACCTCAACAGGGATCTTTCGGCAGAAGCCAAAGGACTCCGTCCTGCCTCTGGCGGGGTTGTTGCTATGGACAAGGGATCGCAATGCTGTTGCAATGGGAACGGCCAGGAACTGCCCCACAGAAGGGCTCCATCCCTTGATTGAGTTGCCGGCCCACAGGTTAGGATGGGATCCGACGCGCAAACAGCTTGCTGCTCTCTATGGAACTTGCCGATCTAAGACGCACCCTAGAATCGCTCACCTTGCGCCTGAGCAACGCTCAGGACTATCTTTGACCTGCCCCACTTGGAGCAACAGATTGCCATCCTAGAGCAAGAAGCCTCGCAGCCGCAGTTTTGGAATGATGTAGAGGCAGCCCGCCGCCACCTGCAAAAGCTCAACAGCCTCAAGGCCTCCTGGGATCAGGTGCACCGCTGGAAGGATCGCCTGGAAGATGCCGCCAGCGCCCTCGAGCTGCTCCAAGAAGAGCCCGATCCAGAACTCCTAGCCGAGACAGCAGGATCCCTGGCAGCGGTGGAGCGGGAGTTGGGCCAGTGGGAGCTACAGCAACTGCTCTCCGGCCCCTACGACAAAAACGGTGCCATCCTCACCATCACCGCCGGTGCAGGGGGAACCGACGCCCAGGACTGGGCGGAAATGCTCCTGAAAATGTACACCCGCTGGGCCGAAAACCAGGGCTACAAGGTCAGCCTCTCGGAATACTCCGAAGGTGCCGAAGCCGGCATCAAGTCCGCCACCCTGCTGATCGAAGGCCCCTACGCCTATGGTTATCTCTCTGCCGAGAAGGGTAACCACCGGATGGAGCGCATCAGCCCCTTCAACGCCAACGGCAAACGGCAAACCAGCTTCGCCGGCGTAGAGGTGATGCCGATCCTGGAAGAGGAAAGCGAGTATGAGCTGAAGATGGAAGATCTGGAGTTCGAGACCTCCCGCTCGGGTGGAGCAGGTGGCCAAAACGTGAACAAAGTGGAAACAGCAGTGCGGGTGATCCACAAGCCCACCGGCATTGCCGTGCGCTGTACCGAAGAGCGCTCCCAACTGCAAAACAAAGAGCGGGCCATCCAGATCTTGAAGGCCAAGCTGATCGAGATGGAAGAAGAAAAACGCAGACAAAAGCTGGCCGAGATTCGCGGCGAGATGGTGACTCAGGGCTTTGGGGGGCGTATTCGCACCTACACCTTCGATCCCTACAAGCTGATCAAAGATCATCGCACCAACGCCGAAACCTACAATGTCGAGGCCTTTATGAACGGCGAGCCGGAGGAGCTGATGCACTTTATCCAGGCCTATCTGCGGCAGGAATACGCCAAACAACAGGCCGCCGCAGTCTAGGGCCGGCTGTAGCGCTCCCACACCGCCTGCATGAGGGCAGCCCGCTCCTGGGCTGAGAGCTGGGTCAAGGTCAGGGGATCCCCTTCCTGGAAAAACTCCCCTACCCCCCATCCCACGGCCCGGGGAGAGGCGGTTTTGGCTTGCAGGGATCCCGCCCAAGCCAACCCGTGCCAGGCGCCGATGGGAGTCTCCAGCGCCGAAGAAAAGACCAGATCCAGGCCGGGATGGCGGCTGAGATACTCCCGCAGCGCGATGCAGGAGCCCACCAAAGATGGCTTCACCACCAGGATCCCTTTCCATCCTGACCGATGGATCGCTTGCAACTGCTCCAGGCAGGCCACCGATTCATCCAAAGCAACGGGGGTTTGGTACTGGCGGCTGAGCTCCACCAAATGGGCGTGCTGATCCGGCGGCAGAGGCTGCTCCAAAAACTCAATCTTGACCGGCGAGGCCTGGTTGAGCCGATCACAAACCATCAGCCACCGGTGGGCCTCCGCAAGCCCTAGTCCCCCATTGGCATCCAAACGCAGATGGGATCCTGGTGGCAACCGCTCCAGCCATTGCTCCAGCTTCTCCAACTCCTGCTGCATGGGATCCCTCCCCACCTTGAGCTTGTACACCGACCGCGTGAGTGGGACGGAGTCCTTGTAGGAGTCCTTGTAAGATTCCGGCGGCAGGGTCTCCCCCAAAAGTTCACAGAAAGAGAGTAGAGAGAGATCCTTGTTCAACCAATCGGGATCCCGACAGGCCAGCCAAGCGCCTTCCAACCCAAACCGGCAGGCCGGCAGTGCTTCTGGGATCCCCAAAATATACGCCTCCGACAAAAGAGGGGGCAACTGCCGACAAAACGCCAGAGCCTGCTCTAAGGTCTCGCTGCCAAACCAAGGGATGGGAGCAATTTCCCCATATCCCTGACAGCCTGTCTCCCGATCTGTAAGTCGGATCAGGATCCCTTCCCGGATAGACCACAGGCCGTGGTGGGTGCGCAGGGGCTGCCGAAGGGGGCGCCGATACAGGCAGAACGCAAAGCCTAGCACCTTTTTCTCCGCTTCCAAGGATCCTCAGAGTGAGGAGCTACAAGTAGAGCATCTCAAAGATTAGAGAAATGTTGCAAGCGAGATAGCGGGACTGATGTTCTTGCTGTAGCTGAAACTACAGAATTGAGTTGAAGACATAGCGTATCTTCCTGCCCTAAGAAGTGCTTCCTTACGTATGATTAAGGAAAAAAGCAGCAGATTCTGAATAGAGCATCACTTTTCCCAATAAACCTGTGCCACTGAGGAATCGCGGGTTCGGGTTTGGGTGGTAAATCCAGATTGAGTTGCCTGCACAGCTAAAACTTAGGAGTCGATGATGAGTACAGCCATTCCCGAAATCACCAAAAAGCTTTTGGAAGCCAAAGCTGAAAGGGGATTAACTTTTGCTGACTTGGAAGAGAAAATAGGCCGGGATGAGGTGTGGATTGCAGCGGTCTTCTATCGTCAGGCCAGTGCTTCCGCAGAAGAAGCAAACAAAATTGCCGAAATCTTAGGCTTGGACGCCGCTGTCGCTAAACAATTGACCGAATGCCCACTGAAAGGCTTAGGGCCAGTGGTGCCGACGGATCCCTTAATTTACCGCTTTTACGAGATTGTTCAAGTTTACGGCATGCCAATCAAAGCCGTGATTCATGAAAAGTTTGGCGATGGAATCATGAGCGCTATTGACTTCACCCTAGACATAGAAAAGGAAGAGGATCCTAAAGGAGATCGTGTTAAGGTGATTATGTCTGGTAAGTTCCTGCCCTATAAAAAGTGGTAGCAGTTAAAACATCGGCTCTGCTTCTGCCAAGGCCGCTTCCGGCCCCACCAGAGCGATGGCCGAGTTGGTCAGGTAGGTTTTCGCAGCTTGATGGAGCTGCTCTGGGGTGAGCTCCTTGACCCTTTGCAAATACTGCTGGTCGAACTCCATGCCCAAACCCAAAATCTCGTACCAGCCCACCAGTTGGGCCACCTGGGCATTGGTTTGTTTGCTGAGGGCGTATTGGCCCAGAAGTTTGCGCTGCGCCATTTCCACCTCTGCCAGGTCGAGCGGATTGGCCTGCAGACGGTGGATTTCTGCTTGTAGGCGTTCCAGAGCCACCTGGGTGTTCTCTGCTGCAGTGCCCATGTAAACCCCAAAAGGGGCGGGGTCCCGGCGGGCGGCAAAAAAAGCCGAGACCTCATAGGCCAGGCCACAGCGCTCCCGCAGTTCCACAAACAGACGGCTGGATAGACCGCTCCCCAAGTAGGTGGCCAACAGTTTCAGGGCCGGATAATCCGCAGAAGCAGCAGGGGATCCGCGAAACCCAATCAAGATTGTTGTCTGCTGAGTGGGCTGGGGCAACCTCAGCAGTTGGGGATCCCTCAGAGGGGGTAGGGGAACATCCCGATCCTCTGGAGAGGGGCCAGGAACAACCCAGTCCCCCAAAGCCGCTTCCACCTGGGCAGCCATTTGCTCCGGCGGCTCTGGGCCGATCACCACCATCACCATTCCATTTGGACGACAGTAGGCCGCGTGATAGGCTACCAAATCCTCGCGGGTCAGGGATCCCACCGTTTCCAGCCGTCCCAACCCCGGCAGGGCGTAGGGATGATCCCCATAGAGGGCCTGTCGCACCTGATCGAAAGCCAGGCTGAAAGGCCGTTCCTGCTGGGCGCGAATGGCTTGCAGCATCAACCCCTGCTCTCGCGCCACCTCCTCTTCAGGAAAACTGGGATCCCGCAGCGTCTCCGCAAGCAAATCCAGCAACTCCGGGAAATCGGCAGCCACACAGCGCAGGCTCACCTCGAAATAGTCGGCAGAACTGTCCACCGATAGCGAGGCTCCCAGCGATTCCACCGCAGCAGCAATGGCCTGGGAGTTGCGCCGATGCGTACCTTTGGTGAGGACAGCCGCCATCAAGTGGCTCACCCCCGCCTGTTGCGGCCGCTCTGCCCGGCTACCACCGCGGAAAAAACAGTGGGCAGCTAAGATCTCCACCGTTGGGTTCTGGCCCAGCAACAGCGTGATGCCATTGGCCAAAAGGACGCGCTGTAAACGGCCACGTTGGGTGGCAAGCAGAGCAGAGTTCATGCAGGCAAGGGATCCCGTCCAAAATCCGAAAATCAAGAGTCCGGAGCGCCAAGGCGGCGCTTAACGGCAAGCCAGTTGCAGCTCCGAAGCCGCCGCTGTACCCAGGGCAGTCGGCTTGAGAACGGTGACCACATAGGCCTCCAAAGACAAGTACTGCTGGGCCAATTCCCGGATCTGAGCAGGAGTAAAGGATTGCACCAGCTCCAGGTACTCTTGAATGCGTTGCACCCCGCCCAACGTCTCGTAGTAGCCATAGATGCCCGCCAATTGGCTGGGGGACTCGGCGGAGAACAGGAACTCATGGGTGAGCATACGCCGGGTGCGATCCAACTCCGCTTGGCCGATGCCATCCTGCTGCAGCTTTTCAACCTCGTGCAGGATCGTCGCCTCCACCCGCGCCACATCCTTCGGCTCCAGCTGAGCCCCAATACAAAACAGTCCCCCCTCCTTCAGCACCAGCGAAGAACAGCCAATGGCCCTCACCCAGCCCCGCTGTTCCCGCAGCAGATGCACCAGCCGCGAAGTACGGCCATCTCCCAGCAGAGAAGCCAACATCTCCAGGCCACAGGCTTGTTGCCAATCGTCAATGCCAACGGTAGGCCAGGCCAATTTCAGGCGGGCTTGCTCCAAGCGGGCATGGTCGCTCTCCCGGCGCAGGATCCCTTGGGGACGAGGCTGGGGCGGAATGGGGGGGCTGACCGGTGCTGGCCCGGCGGCAGGGCCGCCAAACTGCTCCTCCACCAAGGCCAACGCCTGCTCAGGATCGATGCCACCCGTCACCACCACCGTCATGGATTCAGGCCGATACCAAGCGCGGTGGTAAGCGCGCATCACCTCAGGGGTCAGTTGCATCAAGCTTTCCGGTGTGCCCAACACCGGTCGTCCATAGGGATGCTCCCCATAGGCGGTCTGCATCAAAAGCTGATAGGCCGTGTAATCAGGGTTGTCGGCGGCGCGGCGAATTTCCTCCAGAACCACCTGCCGCTCCCGCTCAAACTCTGGATCCGGGATCCCGGCCCGCAAAACCACCTCTGCCAAGTAGGGCAAGGTATCCGCTAGGTCAGCAGCAGCCACCGTAATGTAGTAATGGGTGTAGTCTTGGCCGGTGGCAGCATTGGTAACTCCGCCCCGTCCTTCGACGGCCCAATCCAGCTCACCAGGGGCCAGCCGCTCGCTGCCCTTAAACACCATGTGTTCCAAAAAATGGGATAGGCCCAGCCACTCCGGCGGCTCATGGCGTCCACCTGTCCGTACCCAGACGTCAACGGTTACAGAATCGGCAATGGGGATGGGATGAAGGATAACGCCCAGCCCGTTGCTCAGTCGGTGGGTGTAGGCGGGCAAGAGACGAGGAAAGCGGTTCAAAATTCTTAATTGATGGAGAACAGTCTTAATTGTAGATGGAGAGGGTCTCCCGGAAATAGTATCTGAGACTACTTTTCTTGGTCTTCTCTCCCCGGCTTGCGGAGGCAAAACGCTCCGCCCCTTTTGGGGAACCTTTTGTGGAAGAGGAAGAACCTAGGCGCCTTGGGCCGCCCCCTGTCCACCCATCTCCCCAACTAAGGCTCTTGATGGAAATCCGGGGATCCCTGCCAAGCCAGACTGGGGGATCCCTCTCCGGCCAGATTGTCCTCCACCTGAAATCCAGGGGGCCATTCTTCGCTATCGCGCACCCGCTGCACCACCTCTTGGGGCAGCACGACCCCCAACTGCCGGGCAGCCATGGCCACCACATCCCCCCGGTCGATCAAGCCAGCAATGGCGCCGGTGGGCGTGAAAACCAAAATGCGGCGGGGTTCTGCCTGGCGCATCATCTGAATTACCTGGGGAATGGGGGTCTCTTCTCGTACCCCCTGCAGTTGCTCCATCGGCTTGAGAATAGCCTTGAGGGTGAGGCGATCCCACTGGCTGCGCTCGATGTCGTTGAGCAATTCTGGCCTGACCAGCCCACGGTAGCGGCCATCTTCCTCAGCAAAATAAACGTCCGCCGGCTGAGTTGGAGCTTCCGGCCTGAGAGAAGAAGGCACCAGATAGCGATCCACAAACTCCCGCAGGCTCATGTTCGCGTCCAAAACCCGAAACTGGCGGGTCATCACATCTGCAGCTTTCAGGCGGGCCAGCACCTGCTGCAGTTGCGCGTACTGGCTGTAGCGGCGGGCGGTGTTCAAAATAAACAGGCCGATCAACCCCACCCAGAGGCCGTTGAGGCTCCCCCAAAATACCACCAGCAGACCTAGCCCCACCAAACCCCAGCCCACCCCCTGGCCGGCTCGGGCCGCCCACAGCATACCCTTTTGCCGATCCCCTGTCCAACCCCAGATGGCCGCCTTGAGCATTTGCCCCCCATCCAGAGGCAGGCCCGGCAGCAGGTTAAACAGGGCAATCGTCAGGTTGATGGCAGCCAAGCTGGTGAGGGTTGAGGCCAGCATCGACTCCGGCACAGCCCAAGCCCGGGCCACGCTGAAGAAAACAAACAGACCCAAGCTGAGGAGAGGGCCTGCCACCGCCACGCAAAAAGCCCCAAGGGGGCGGGGAACTTCCCGCTCAATCGCCGCCATACCCCCAAAAATAAATAGGGTTATCGAGTTAACCCGTACCCCATAGGCGCGGGCCACCAAGCTGTGGGCCAACTCATGGGCCAGCAGAGAAAGAAACAACCCCATCGCCGTCAACACCCCGTAGGAGAGCACCAGCAGGAGGGCCGCCGGGAACCAGGTGTAGTCGATGAAAAAGGGGATCCCCCACAAGCTACCGATGCGCAGGCGACTGGTCATGACGATACAACTCCTTACACAGCTCTCACTGGGGAGAAGGCCCAGGAAGGTGCCGTTGAAGACGACAAGCAGCCCCTTAACTTGGGATCCCTCTTCTCCACTGTAGCCCTTCTGCCGGGCCTTCCGTTCCCTTGCGGCTCCCCCGGCAGACAGCGGGCCTGCCCTATCCCTAGAGGCTCTTAAAGATCTTCTCAGAGCACAACACTACCTACAACACCAGACCCCCGAAGATTGTGATAACGTGGTTGGACATTGAGTCGGCGGGGTTGCCAACCGGCGCTCAAGAGTCGGAACTACCGAGCTTTGCAGAAGAGGTGTGACTATGGTGTGGACTTCGTCCCACTCAGGCGAACAGAGCGAAGAAGTGCAGGGACTTGATCCCGCCCAGACGATGGGAGCCGCGCCTCCAGGCGAGTTTCCGGCCACAGCCCCAGCGGCCAGCCCGGTGTTCTACCGCACCTACAGCCGTCGCCGCCCAGATGGCAGCCGCGAGACTTGGAGCGAGGTTTGCGATCGCACCTTGGCCGATATTGCCCGGTTGGGGCGCTTCACCCCTCAGGAGCGGCAGTTGGTAGAACGTCTGCAGCGGCAGTTGAAGGCGTTGATCTCCGGTCGAGCCTTGTGGGTGATGGGCACCGACTGGATCCAGAAGCCGGAAAACTTCTCCGGTGCCTACAACTGCACCAGTTTGGCGGTGGTGGACTGGCGGGCCTTTGGCCTGATGATGGATCTGGCCATGATGGGCTGCGGCACGGGAGCGGTGCTGGAACCCCAGTTCATCCGCCAGTTGCCCCCCATTGTCAACCGCCTGCGGGTTCACGTGAAGGGATCCATCGGCACCACCCCTCCCGAAGAGCGGCAGGAGCACACCCGCATCCAACGGCAGGGATCCCAGGTGCACATCCAGGTGGGGGACAGCCGCCGCGGCTGGGTGGAGTCCTACCAAGCGCTGCTGGAGCTGGCGTCGGATCCCAGCTTTGGGGGCCAGGTGGAAGTGACAGTGGACTTGAGCGATGTCCGCCCGGCTGGGGAGCGGCTGAAAGGGTTTGGGGGCGTAGCCAACCCCATTAAGCTGCCCGGCTTGTACGAGCGCTGTGCCGCCATCCTCAACAGGGCGGTAGGTCGGCAACTGAACTCGGTGGAGTGCTGTTTGCTCATCGACGAGGCGGCGGTGGTGGTGGTGGCGGGAAACATTCGTCGTAGCGCTGGCATTCGTCAGTTTGCTGCCGACGACCAGCTGGGATCCACCGCCAAAGACAACCTCTGGCAGCAGGACGAAAACGGCAACTGGAGAATTGACCCCGAGCGAGATGCCCTGCGCATGGCCAACCACACGCGGGTGTTTCACCGCAAGCCGACGCGGGAAGAATGTGTTGAGGCCGTGCGGAAGCAGTTTTACTCAGGCGAGGGGGCCATCCAGTGGGCCGGGGAAGCCGTAGCACGGGCCAATTGCGACCTTATCCCACCCGACCTAAAACCCGACTTTCTCAAAGCCTATGAGGCAGGAACGGCCCGAGAATGGCTAAAGGGACGGGATCCCTCCCTAGGGGAAGAGGAACTTCAGGATCGCCTGTGGCGCTATGGGCTGAATCCCTGCGTGACAGCCGATACCTGGGTGCACACGGGCGATGGGCCGCGCCAGGTGAGAGACCTGATTGGGAAGCAGCACAGCACCTATGTCAATGGAGAACTATTCAGTACCACACCGGAGGGGTTCTTCTACTCCGGTACCAAGCCTGTGCTGAAGCTTTTGACCAAGGAAGGGTTCTCTCTGCGGCTGACAGGCAACCATCGGGTTCTCAAAGTCACCGCTCAAACCCAAAAGGCACAATACACCGAGTGGGTACCGGCAGAAAGCCTACAACCGGGCGACCGCATCCTGCTGCACAACCATCGCGATCTCACCCCGTGGGATGGGGCGGGTACCTGGGAAGAAGGCTGGCTTTTGGGGAATTTGCTGGGTGACGGTAGCCTTACGGCAACCCCGTGGAACGACACGGCTTTATTACGCTATTGGCAAGATACCCAAGCCGAAATGAGCCAGTATGCGATTCAGCTTTTGCAAACGGCAGTGGGTTACGAGCCCCGCCAGCCAGAGGCATATCACTATGCGCAGCTTGGGTTGCGGGTTATCGGCTCCAGGGGGTTGGCAAAACTGGCGGCCCAGTTCGGCATGAGGCCCGGACAAAAGCAGATGACAGAGGCGCTCGAAGCCACCAGCTTCCAGTTTCATCGAGGCTTCTTGTGCGGGCTCTTTGATGCGGATGGCAGCGTGCAAGGTAATCAGGAGAAAGGGGTTAGCGTGCGGCTCTCTCAAAGCCATCTGGGTACCCTCAAAGCGGTTCAGCGCATGCTGGCGCGGCTGGGCATCATTGCGGTTTTGTATGAGAATCGCCGTCCTGCTGGATATCGCCTGCTGCCGAACAGTGCTCGCCAACCTGCACCATACGCTTGCAAAGCCCAGCACGAATTGGTTATTGCCAACGACAACTTGCATCTGTTCCAGGAATGGGTCGGCTTTCGGGAACCGCACAAAGCCCAAAAGCTAGAGGCACTGCTGAATGGCTACAAGCGCCAGCTCAACCGAGAGCGGTTTGCTGTGACGGTTGCTGCCCTTGAGGCAGACGGGGTAGAGCCGGTGTATGACTGTACTGTCCCCGGCCCAGCGTGCTTTGATGCCAATGGGTTTGTTGTCCACAACTGTGGCGAGATTATTGGCCACACATTCCATTGCAACTTGGCCGAGATCCACCTCAACCGTTTGGATCCCCACAACCGGCAAGAGCAAGAGGAAGCCTTCACGGCGGGAGCCCTCACGGTGGCAGCCCTACTCCACCACCGCTTTGTGGAACCCCGCTTTCAGCGTTCGCGGGAATGGGATCCCATCGTCGGCGTCTCGTTCACAGGCCTGTTCGACTTTTGCGTCAAAGCCTTTGGGGTTGAATGGCTGCGCTGGTGGCAGGAAGGGAGACCCGATACCCCCATCGGGAAGGAATTCAAGCAGCAGGAGCGGGAATACCTCAGCCGCTGGAAGGAGATCGTCCACCGCGTGGTCTGGGACTACTGCGACCGCCACAGCCTGCGCCGCCCCAACCGCTGCACCACGGTTCAGCCCGCCGGCACCAAGTCGCTGCTCACCAACGCCTCTCCCGGCTGGCACCCGCCCAAAGCCCAACGCTACATCCGCCGCATCACCTTTGCCAAAAATGACCCGGTGGCGCTGGCCTGTCTGGACTATGGCTACTCGGTGGTACCTGCTCAGGCGGACAAAGATGAAAACGGGAACTTGCTCAACGACCCCTTTGATCCCCGCTGTACCGAATGGCTGGTGGAACTGCCTGTGGAAGTAGAATGGGCCAACCTGCCCGGTGCTGGCCAGATCGAGATCGAGCAATTCTCGGCCCTGGCCCAGTTTGACTTCTATATGCAGGTTCAGAAGTACTACACCACCCACAACACCTCCGCCACCATCGAGCTGCGGGAGGACGAGGTGGAAGCTCTGGGATCCCGTATCTACGAAGCCATCCGCGACGACGAGGGCTACATCAGCGCAGCGCTGCTGGCCCGCTTCGATGCCCCCTTCCCCCGCCTGCCTTTTGAGAAAATCGACAAGCCCACCTACGAACGACTGGTGGCCGAGGTCAAAAAGAGACGGCGGACAGATAACTTCTTCGCGGCCCTGGCCCGCTACGACCGCAACTTTACCTTGGCAGCAGAGGGACCGGCAGGGTGTGACGCTCTGGGGTGTCTGTTGCCAGATTCGGCGCCTCAGAGCTAGTTCCCCAAAAGGGTTCCCCCTGCTGCCGACCAACCCCATCGGATGCAAAGGCGCGACCGAGCTCCCTGCTGTGATACCTTTGTAGGGACTCCTCACAACCCCAGGGATCCCTTCTGCCCTTGGAATCGGCCCCATGCAAGACGAAAAAGACACGCTTCGCCAACAGCTTCTCACCCTGCAAAGCGAGGCCCTCGCCCAAGTGGAACAAGCTGACGGTCTGGAGGCTCTGGAACAGATCCGCATCGACTACCTGGGCAAGAAAGGTAAGCTCTCCAAAATCTTGGGGGGAATGGGGAAGCTGCCCCCAGAAGAACGGCCTGCCATTGGCGCTTTGGCCAACACCTTTAAAGAGGCCCTCCAATCCAGTCTGGAGCAGCGCAAACAGGCCCTTGGTGAAGCTCAACTGCTGGCCCGCCTAGAAGCAGAGCGCCTGGATGTCACTATGCCCGGGCCCCGTCGGCCTCTGGGGCGGATCCATCCGCTGCAGGCCACCATCGACCGCATGCTCGATATCTTTGTGGGCATGGGCTACACCGTGGTGCATGGGCCTGAGCTCGAGACGGAGTACTACAACTTCGAGGCCCTCAACACCCCTGCCGACCATCCGGCGCGGGATATGCAGGATACCCTCTACCTGGCCAATGGCTATCTGATGCGTACCCAAACCTCCTCGGTGCAGGTGCGCTACATGGAGCAACACCAGCCGCCGCTACGCATTGTGCATGCCGGTCGGGTGATGCGCCGCGATACCGTGGATGCCACCCACTCCGCTGTGTTTCACCAGATGGAAATTTTGGCGGTGGGCGAGAACCTCACCTTTTCCGACCTGAAGGGCACCCTCAACACTTTCATCACCCGCCTATTGGGCAAGCGAGAAACCCGCTTTCGGCCCAGCTATTTTCCCTTCACCGAGCCTTCTGCTGAGATGGACGTGCGCTTTGGCTCGAAATGGCTGGAAATCTTCGGCTGCGGCATGGTGGATCCCAATGTATTTCAAGCGGTGGGCTACGACCCGGAGCGCTACACCGGATTTGCGGCAGGGATCGGCATTGAGCGGATGGCCATGCTCCTCCACGGCATTCAGGATATCCGCCTGTTTTATACCAGCGACCTGCGCTTTCTGTCTCAGTTTTAGGTGGCTATTGGGGGACGAAACCCTCACCCTCAGCCGTGCCAGACCTTCGAAAAAACCTCTGTCAGGAAAAGGTTTGCTTGTAGATCAACTGCAATTGTTCTAGCTCATCTTGGCGGGCAGCACGGCGCAGCAGGCGCATTTGCTCTTCGATGAGCTGGCGAGCCTCATTACGGCTAATCGGATCGAAGACCAACTCCTCCATGGCAGCAGGATCCCCGCTGTTATCCGGCGGCCTGAAGTAAACCCGAAAAAAGAGCCTTTGGGCGTAAAGGGTCGTGAAGAGAGCCTGATTTTCGCCGACCTGACACAGGCTGTAGAGCAGACCAAATGTGGGGTGATTCAGATACAACTCATTCATGCCCAATAGCGTATCACTCTTGGGGGAGAGGAGAGACTTTTCTTCCCGGTCGGTGCCAGAGAAAGTTCTGGAAATGATGTGGCTATGGCTCTTGAGACCAAGGGCTTAAATCACAAGTTCCGCCCAGCTCGATTTTGGCTGTTGCGACTGGATTCAACATTAGCAAACTAACAAGATTTTGGGTCAGGCTGTTACCGCCGCTGCTGTTCCTGCACCTTCCTCTTCGTGTCATTCAATTCGTTTTCCACCTCTAGCTGACGAAATTGCTCTTCCAATTCATCCCAAGCCTCGAAAGGTTTTCCCCAAGGGCTGAAATTCCGGTCCGGGTTGTCGATGCCTTTGGCTTGCGCGGCTCTTACCTCCTGCAGCTTAGCCTTCACTTCTTGGCGGCGCTGGCGAATCTGCGGCAGCAGGGCTTCCATTTGTTGGATTTTCTCCTTTTGGGCTTTCATTTGACCCCATAGCTGGCTGCCCCTCTCCAACAGCTCAGCCTCCCGGCGTCGCGCTCCTTCGGCCAGATCGGGGCGATTGGCCCGCTGCGCCTTCTCAATGCGAAAGTGCCAGGTTTTGATCTCCTCAGCCAAGTTGAGAATGCTTTTTTGGAGAGCTTCCTCTTGGGCGCGGCTTTCCTGCAACAGCCGCAGGGTATCCGATTCCTGCTGGCGCAACTGCTCATCGAGGGCTTGCAGCTCGATCTCGGGGTGGGCCCTGAGAAATTCTTCCAGGCGGGTTTCCAAAAACCGGATGATATCTTCGATCAGTTTCATGGACGGATCCTCTTCCCAAGCCCTCAGTTGCGTTTAGAGTAGCCCAAGCTGGGCCATCCTAGATAGGGTTATCCCATGCCCGTTTAAGACATTCCCTTCGACCTTCACCCAAAGTGAGGCCAGGGATCCATCCGGCACGCCAGTTCACCGCAACTGGGAACTCTCCTGAACCCAACTGCCCCCAGGCGGATCCCTCTCAATCCAGCAAACGGCCATCTCCAACCCGGATAATGCGCTGGGCGGCCTGGGCTACTTCAAGGTCATGGGTGACCACGACCAGGGTGATGCCCTGCCGGTGGAGCTCCGCAAAAAGGTTCAGCACTTCCTGGCCGGTATGGCTATCCAGAGCCCCAGTCGGCTCATCAGCCAGCAACAGTTGGGGTCGGTTGACAATGGCACGAGCAATCGCCACCCGCTGCTGCTGGCCGCCGGAGAGTTGGGCCGGACGCTGCTGCAGTTTGCTCCCCAAGCCCACTTGTTCTAGGGCTTGCTTGGCCCGCCGGCGTTGCTCCGGCTCCGGGATCCCAGCATAGGCCAAGGGCAGCATGACGTTCTCCAGCGCTGTCAGGACGGGCAGGAGATGGAACTGCTGGAAGACAAAGCCGATTTTTTGGTTGCGAATGTGGGCCAAATCGCGATCGGTCAGGGTGGAAACTTCCACCCCATCCAGCCAGTAGCGCCCTGAGCTGGGCCGATCCAAACAGCCGATGAGGTTCATCAGGGTGGATTTGCCGGATCCAGAGGGCCCCATAATGGCGCAATACTCTCCCGGCTGGATCGCCAAGTCGATATCGTAGAGGGCCTGAAAACTGCCCTCCGGCAGTGGATAGACTTTGTTCACCCCAACCATCTGCACTACGGGCGGGCTGGCCGCAGCCAAGGCCTCGGCTGGGCGCTCCAGGGATCCGACCGGCCCACGGCGATGATTTGCCCAGGAATCTTGCTCAAGCATGGTTGGCACCGCGACTTGCCCCATTCTAGCCTTTGGGCTTCCCTGGCTTGACGGCTAACCGGAAGAGCGGATCTCCTGCGGCTGATGGTAGGGGCAGCTCCCCTGGGGATCCACCCTGAGGCGGTAGAGGGGAGAGCGTTCCTGATCGCAGCGAAAGGCTTGGGCTTGGGAAGTCAAGATCTGGCGGGCAAAGCGACAATTTTGGCACTTTTTGCCACCGTGATGACTGGATACAGAAGGCTGTTTTGGACGCGGCACGATCCCTGCTGGAGAAGGGGCAGCCTCTGCCGGGCGGATCAGCTCCCGTGGAGAAAGGCCGCGCAGCACCAGTTCGGATCCCTGCCAGCGGGCTTCCACCAGGCCGGTATCGGCCCAGGCCGGCCAACGGGGATCCTGGGTAATCTGGGGGGGCAGACGCACCTGTACCCCCGCCAAAGTCCGCGGCGACCCCTGCTCCTGCCAAACTTCTTCCACCTCCCCCTCATAGCGCAAAGGGGGATCCCTGATCTCGGCGGGGGAACCGGCCTTCAGCTCCGCGAGCCTAACTGGGGTTTGTAGGTGCCCATCGGGCAACTCCAGCCAATGCCCAGGCTGAGGGCAGTGGACATGGTAGCGATTGCACAGCTCCGGCAGATCCGCCAGATCCTGAGCCTGCTTGGGGTCGGCGTGAACCAAGACCAAATGCTGGGGGCGAAAGGTGTGGATGATCTGGGTGAGATGCCCGACATCGTTGTGGCTGTGCCAGGTTATCCATTCAACGGCAATGCGGGAGCGCAGCGGCGCCGGCCAACGCTCAAACGGGGTAGCCAGTTCCACCTCTGGCAGCCGCACCAGCAGACAGGAGCGCTGCGGTTGGGCCAACAACCTCGACCAAATTGGATCCCAAGCCTCAGGCCCGGCATCGGCGTCGCACAGCAGCAAGCCTTGGGGCAGAGGATCCGCTTCGGTAAGGGGCTGAACCCGCGGCTGCAGGCGGTCTTCCCAGAACAAGGGCTGGTAGGTGGCGAAATTGCGCACCGGCTCCGGCAGGTAGGTGAGCAAGCGCTCGTAGAGATTGCAGCCTGCCGCCAGCCCCGGCGCCACCCATATCTTGAGCTCTTGGGGGGCTTGGGTAAAGCGGTGGTGGGCTTTGAGGAGAAAGATCAGCTCCTGCCCCAACCCCAACACTGGCAGGGGAAACAGCACCGTTTGCCCCGCTTCCAAGGCGCTGAGCAACCGCTCCACCAGGCGATTTTCCAGGTGACGACGGGGTGGATGGCGGGTGGATCCCAGCGAAGCCTCGATGAGCAACACGTCCGGCTGCCAGTGGCGCAAAGCAATGAGATCCAAGCCGGGGGCAAAGCGAGTTGAGGCCAGGGAACAGTCGCCCGTGTACACGCAGGCTTGGGCCGGAGTGGTTTGGGTATTTTGCAGCAGGGTTGCCGCCGCTCCCGGCAGATGCCCAGCCGCAAAGAAAGTGAGCATCAGATGGGGCAAAATCTCTCGCGCCCGGCCCAAAGGCAGCGCCCGAAAGGGGGGAAAGCGAATGTCCCGGTCGTAGCCTGGCCAAACGCCACACTCCCACAGACCAGCGGCCAAATGAGCAGTCACCGGCGTGGCGTAGAGAGGTACCTGAGGGTAACGACGATGAAAAGCAGGTAGCCCTTGCACATGGTCAAAGTGAGCATGGCTGCAGATTACCGCATCCGGGATCCCTGGCAGAGCCTTAAAGAGGGCAGGAGCGGGCAACCCGCAATCGAGAAGCAAACGGTGGCATCCGATCTCCACCCAATAGGCACAGCCCTGTTGACGGGGATCCGTACCCAGGGGGAGCAGTCGAAGGGGGGGTCTCTCTGACTCCACAGGTGTGTCGTTCTGAACCTAGAAGACCGCGTTCAATCCTGCAAACAGGAGGGGCGACTTGGCCAGGGATCCCCCCTCTCCACCGGTACACCTCCCCGGAGAGTTGGAGACAACCTGTGCCGATCCACTTATCCTACACTTCTCACAGCATAGCGTTTGCCCACCATCTGCCGCGGCAGCCTGCCATTTCATCCATGCAGCAGCTGAATGGATGTGGGGATTTGGTTTTGCGATGAACTTGTCTTGGCTTGGCAGCCTATGGGTCGGCGCTCTCTTCTGTCGCCGCAGCGGCGCTGCTGCTGAGAAAAGCAAAGCCGGCAAAATCGTGATCGTCGGGGCGCACCGTCAGGATCATCAGGTTGTAGAAGGCCCAGACCAAGCCAAACAGCAGCTCAGGCCAAGAGGGATCCCAACTGCCGGCAAAACGCAGGGATCCCACCCCCATAGCCAGAAAAGTCAGCACAATAGCCAGAGCCTGAGGTCCTAAGGAGAGCTGGGAAGGCTGCTCGGGATAGGGGGGCACTCCCTGCAGACTTTGCACCAGCGCCTGGATGGACTGAAAAAACTGGCTGCCCGTCTGCCGTTCCGACTGCCAAGCTGCCCCCCACAAATGCGGGGGAAAGGCCAAGAGCCAACTGATGCGCCCTAGGAGAGCATAAGGCAAAAACCACGCGAAGAAGACCCGGTCAAAGGCCGGCACCGGCATCCACCCCGTGCAGAGAAAGACCATCGGCACCGCCAAGTAGACCAGCTCCGCCATCCCACCGGCAGCCCAGAGGGCCAGCCACAGGTATTGAAAGCGCTGCTGCTGTGTGGTCGGCTTGCCCCAGAAGGGATTTTCCCTCAAGGCCGAAAACAAAGCCAGCAAAGCAACGCGGCGGTTGCGCAAGGGCAACAAAACACCCGTAACCTGGGTTTGGCGAACCAATTGAGACTGCCAGCCGCGGCAGTGCATCTGACACCCCAACTGCACAGGGCGACGAATGTCGATCCGCGGGATCCCTTCCAAAGCCTTGCGCCGGATGAGACAGCCAGAACCCAACAGGGGTGCCGCCTGGTAGCCCTGGGATCCCACCGCCAAGAGCTGCTGCAGTGGGTGAACGGCTCTGGGCTGGCCTAGGGTGCGCAGCATTGCCTGCACAAAGCCAGTTCGGTTGACAATTGGAGCCCGCTCCGGCGAGTCGTAAAAGTGGGGCAAGGTCTGCCACAGGAAGTCCCGCTCGAGAAAATGGCCCGGCTGTACTAGGAGGAGATACTCCCCTTGGATATGAGGGGATCCCATCGCGTAAGCCAGGGGGTCGGCTGTGGGGCTAGGGCAGGCCCAGTATTCGCAGGGAATGGCCCGGGCCGCCTTGGCCATCTCCTCATCCTCTACCCGATCCACAATGTGGACAAACAACCGCTCCCAAGGGTAGTCGAGGTGCAGAGCCGAGAGCACCGTCTGCCGGGTTGCCTCCAGAGAATCCCACTGGCGCATCACCAGCACATCCACTCGCGGTAACTGGAAAAACGACCGCCGCAGGACCTCTGGGGATGGGATCGTCTCTCTCGGCACTTGGGGATAGCGGCTGAGGGTGAAGCCCACCGCCGCCAGCCAAACATACAGCTCTGCCCCCCAAAACAAAAGGGATCCCAAATCCATCAACCCGGCTGTCAGTCGCCAGTAGAGGTACATCACCCCGGCAATGAGGTGAAGCAACCCTGCCCAGCGAAACAAATACACCCGCATCAGCTTTCTGCCTTCCGTGCTTTTGCCATTTTCGCCCCTAAGTGGTCAGGGATCCCTAGCTCCTCTTCTCTTCCGGCTGGCCCCAATCCTCAAGAACGAAAAAAGTTCAGGAATCAGCAACAGCAAAACCCTGTCTGCTCTGGAGCAGACAGTTTTCAGCCCGGCAAGCAGCTTGGTCGACAGAAGCGAGAATCTTCTCTTGCGGAAGAAACTTTCCCAGGCAGTTTCAAAGCTGGGCCTTTCCCTACTGGGCAGCCACCTCAGCTGGGTAGACACTCACCTTTTGCCGCCACTTGCCATAGCGCTCAAAAGTCACAATGCCGGTGACCACAGAATACAAGGTGTCGTCGCCGCCGATGCGCACGTTCACCCCTGGGTGAAACTTGGTGCCCCGCTGCCTGACCAGAATGTGGCCGGGATGCACCAGCTCGCCCCCATAGCGCTTCACCCCCAGCCGCTTGGCATTGGAATCTCGACCGTTGCGAGTGCTGCCCGTTCCCTTCTTATGAGCCATAACGCCTCCTATGCAACTGCGTGATCAACAGAAACGAGATAAAAAAATCGGGATTCGGGACACCTGAGTTCAGAGTTTATTCCTCATCCGCAGGGATCCCTGTCGCCGCTGCCGAAGGGGCTGCCTCTGGGTTAGACTCTGGAGCCGCTTCCGTACGGGATGGTGCCGTGGCTAGGGGCACCCCATTGAGTTCAATAGACTCGATCAGCAGACGGGTCAGCGGTTGCCGATGACCCCTCTTTTTGCGGGTCTTTTTCTTTGGCCTCATCTTGTAGACGATGATTTTATCGCCGCGCCGATGCTGTAAAACCCGTGCCCTGACGACCGCCTCCGAAACGTAGGGATGCCCCAACGTGATTTGTCCCTCGTGGTTGATCAACAGCACACGAGACAAATCGAAGGGGCTGTTCTCCTCCACTTCCGCCAGGCGATCGACCTCGTAAAAACGCCCCGGCTCCACCCAAAGCTGCTTACCGCCGGTTTCCACAATTGCGTAAGTCATCTTTCTCCCTGCCGTACAGGTGCCCTGCGGGGGTCTTGAAACCTGATCCGAGCATTGACAGCGATCTTAGATCGTAGCCGAAAAAGCCGCCGTCCGTCAGCTGGGTTTGGTCGAGGACTGGCTTGCAACAGTTCCGGTCGAGCAGTGGGACAGAATCCCCCTGCTGCTGACCCTCACCCCCAGCCCCCTTAGAGGGAGAGGGGAGTTAAGAATCAACTTCGCAGCATCTGTAGCGACCGTAGGCTAGAGGTTGAAAAATTATTCGGTCAGCTTCTCCCAAGCAGCCTGAAGGGCAGCCTGCATGCGCTGAGCGGCGCGGCTGAGGCGATGTTGCCAGGTTTCCCACTTGTGTTGCAGAAACTCTACCGCCTCGTCCAGTAGGGAGAGATCGAACTTGCCCCCTTTGGCCAGCTCGTCCCGCACCTGCTTCACCTTGACGCGCACCACCTCGGGCGGATCCTGGGGGCCAACCAACGCCTTGAGGCGATCCCCCATGCGCTGGATAAGCTGTTTCACCTGCCGAGATTTTTCGCTCCAAAAGTTCTTCAAGCCTTCTGCTTCCGATTTCAGCCGCTGCGGAGCATCCTCCTTGACCACCACCGCGTCCACATCAATGGCTTCCACGTCCTCAGGCAGGAGAACAGCCCGCCCCCCCCAAGGCTCGGCAATGCTGCCACCCAGAATATAAGCGGCAATGGATCCGGTCTCCCAGTCAAAGAGAAAATCCTCAATCCAGCCGACCTCTCGATTCCCAATGCGCACTGTGCGACGGTAAAGAGAGCTGATGGGGGTTAGGGGGGTAGCAAAAACGGTAGAGTAGGTCAGCAGCGCGTCTGGCCCGATGAGAGAAATCTGCTCCAGGGGGGTGTACCCCTGCTGGCTGGTGAAGTAGCATACCCGCCCTGTTGGGTCAACCCAGACTTCTTCTACAGTGCCCAAGGCGGTAGCAGTGCTGCTATCGAGGGCCAGCAGGCCCACCACTTGGCTACGTCGGATGATCTGTTCCATAGGGTTCATCGAGTTATCTCCTTGATGGGTTAGCTGGGCAGCCTCAAAATCCGCGGTAGTGGCGCAGTTGCCCCCTGAGCCGGGCAATTTCCTGAGCCATGTCCAAGACCATCGCCGCCCCCGTCCAGTTAAGCCCCAAGTCTCGGTGTAGGCGGCTCATTTGCAACAACCGCCTGAGCTGTTGGGGGGTCAGGTAGCTGCTCTCGGCCTCCACTAAGCCCTGATCCAGCAGCCATTCCAGCAGGTGGGGAGGGATCCCCAGCAGTTCCGTGGCCTGCTCGAAGGTATAGAGCCGTTCTTCTACCCGCACAATGGCCAAACTCATAGACTCACCTCCTGCAAGTGGGCGCGGGGATCCCAGCTACGGCTTTGCCGCAGCTTTTCGTAGAGATCCCGTTCGGTCTGGGAAAGGGATTTGGGTGCCACCACCTTCAGCCGCACCAGCAGGTCGCTCCGCTGGCCTTGGGGATCCCGCCAGCCTTGGCCGCGCAGCCGCAGGGTTTGGCCGCTGTCTACCCCGGCAGGGATCCTCAGTTGCACGCGACCCGTAGGGGTGGGAACTTCCGCCGTCCCTCCCAAAGCCGCCTCGTCAGGAGTAATGGGCAGCTCGCAGAGCAGGTTGTCTCCGTCAAAGCGGAAGAAGGGATGGGGGGGCAGCTCCAAAGTGAGGTAGAGATCCCCTCTTGGCCCGCCAAAGGGGCTGACCTGGCCTTTGCCCTTGACGCGGATGCGACTGCCCGGCTTAGCGCCGGGGGGAATGCGGATGGTTAGCGTTTCTCCATCTAGGTTCAGCCGTTTCTGGGTGCCGTGGAAAGCTTCTGCCCAGCTGAGACCCAGAGTGCCCTCCACATCCTGCCCCGGCAAATCCACCGAAACAAACGGCCCAAAGCCGCCGGCGAAGCCCTGGAACCCGCTGCGGCGGGAGCCCATACGGCCCAGCAGCTCGTTGATAAACTCCTCGAAGCTGGCGTATTGGGCGAAGCCCTCCATGCCCGGCATTCCAGCAGCAGAACCAGTACCCACCCGCTGCCAGTACTGCCCAAACTGGTCGTAGCGCCGCCGCTTCTCTGGATCAGAGAGCACCTCGTAGGCTTCGTTGATCTCCTTAAAGCGTTCCTCTGCCGCCTTGTTGCCGGGGTTCACGTCGGGGTGATACTGGCGGGCCAACTTGCGATAGACGCGCTTGATTTCCTCGGCAGAGGCATCTCTGCTGACGCCCAGGATCTTGTAATAATCCTTGAAGTCACTCGCAGCCATAGGCTCACCCCTGCAAGGTTAGGTTAGAGTTTTTCGGGCTATTCTCAGGATATAAGGTTGCAGCTAAAAAATTGGAGCAGACCCAGAACACGTACAGGCAGAGCGGCGAGATGGCGCTTTACTGTGCTCTCGCTACTTCGGAAACTTTTTGGGCTAGGGCTTGCGTTTGGAGAAGATCCCTTTCTCATCTCGTGTGAAAATTTGCTTGACCTTTTCCCAAGCTTTGAGGAGTGCATGGGTGGAGTTATTGCTCTCTTGTTTGGCTTGGTTGTAGGCTTCCACAAAGGTTTGCTGCGCTTCTTCCGAGAGGTCAGCGCGGATTTCCGGCGAGATGCTCTCTGGGGTTAAGTCTCCCTCTGGCTCACCGGGCAAGTTCAAGTCGGCAATGGAAACTTCCTCTCCGCCAGCACTCTGCAGCAGCCAGTAAATTTCGCCCGACTTCTCTTCCGGTACTTGCACCACCAACAAGAACTCGCCCGCCTGTACCCGGGTTTGGTAGATGGCGGCTTTCTCCTGCGGCATACCCAAGGCAATCAGGGCGGATCCCAGGCCCGCTCCCAGTGCTCCGTACAAAGCGCCGCCCGTTGCCCCCAACAAAGCGGCTCCCAGAGGCCCAGCGGCCACCACTGCCCCCAAAAAGGGAATGAACAGCACCCCCACGCCAGTGAGCAGCCCCAGCAGGGATCCGAACAGGGATCCATAGATGGCCCCATTGGTCAGACCGTCCAGAACCACCTCTTTGCGGGTGATAAACCCGGTAATTTTGGCTTCGGTTTGAAAGTTGCGGCCAATAATGGAGATGCGATCGTTGGGAATGCCACGGTTCAAAAGCCGCTGGATACACTCTCGCAGCTTGCTCTCTTCTTTGAAGGTGGCGGAAACACACTTTTTGGGAGCTTGGGCAAAAGCGCTCATACGCAATCTCCTGCTGAGTTTTACAGTGCCAAGGCAGGTTTTTTAACCTTTTCCCTGCTACTACTCTCGTCTATTGTCTCCCCTCTTCAGCAAAGGACTCGGTCGCAGAATCGCGAACCCCCTGGAGAAATCTCCGTACTGAGGATGCCAATTCCATCCTTACCCCTGGCCTCCTTCCAGGAGAGGGGAGTTGGGATTCAACGCATGCTACTTGCTGCCGGAACGACTGTGGTGTTTGGAAGAGCTACAGCGAGCGGATCCCGGCCATCAAGCCCTGGCAGACCCCCGTCAGGAAGTCTTGATCTAGGGTTTCGAGGGTGTCGCTTGGCTTGTGGTAGTGAGGGTTGCGCAAGAAAGCGGTGTCGGTAACCATAACGGCAGGGTAACCCGCATCCCAAAAGGGGGAGTGATCGCTCAGGCGAGTGGCAGGTAGGATCAAGCCTCGCTGCCCGGCCAGCAGCCAGCAACAAGGGATCCCCGCTTTTTGAAAATCACGCTGCAGCTTGAGCAGATCCCCCCAGGTGGGCCAGTTGCCGATGAGACCGATGTAATCTCCCCGGTTGGGGTAGAGCTTCTCAAGGCCAGCGGGGTAGCGTTGGGATCCGGGGGTGGGATCCCGGTAGCCCAGCATTTCCAAAGACAGCATCAGCCGTAGGGATTGCCTCTGACGTTGAAGAAACTGGGCGTAAGCCCCACTGCCCACCATTCCCCGCTCCTCCAGGTCAAAAGCCACCAGCCACAGGGGGGAAGGGGCAGGGTTGGCGGCAAAATGGCGGGCCAATTCCAGCAACACCGCTATGCCGCTGGCGTTGTCGTCTGCTCCAGGGGTTGCCGGGGCAGCGTCAAAGTGGGCTCCGATGAGGATGGGTTGGCGGCCAGAACGGGATCCCGGCAATTTCAAGATCCAGTTGCGGTGCAGGCGGCCACCGGCCTCAAAGGGGAAGGACTCCAGGGATCCCCACTTAGAAAGCTGCTCTTGGATGTAGCGCTCCACTTGGCTATGGCCCAAGGGCGACCAGTCGGGATCCCGGGGCTGGGCCACTTGCTGCAGATGAGCCTCTAGGCGCTGCCGCAGGTCTTGGAGATCTGACGCCATCATGAGCTTCCCACTCCAGACCGGGCAACTTGAGCATGGATCTGTCGGGCCAACTCCAGGGTGAAGTAGCGGTGGGATCCCACCGTTCCCGCCAACACCCGAAACGGATCCTCAGGCTCCCCCAGGTGATCCAGCACCAGAGCCGCCCCGGAAAAATCCTGATCCCGGGTATAGTCGTTTACCGTCACCACAGTGGGAATACCGGCCTGCTGGGCCGAGCGCAGCCCATTCTCCGAGTCTTCAAAGGCCAGGCAGGCTTGAGGGGGCAGCCCCATTCGCTCCAGAACATAGTGGTAAATATCGGGAGCAGGCTTTTTGGCGGGGACCACATCTCCGGCAGCAATCACTTCAAACCAGCTTAGGCTCTCCGGCAGTGTGTGCTCCAAAAGGGCTGTTACATTTTCCGGCGTGGTGGTGGTGGCAATGGCCAAGCGGATCCCAGCAGCTCTGGCCTCCTGCAGGAGGCGCTTCACCCCTGGGCGGAGTGGGATCCCCCCTTGGGCCAATAGGGCAGTGTAGTGGCGGGTTTTGGCCTGGTGCAGCCGGGCAATGAGGGCATTTAAATCTTCACCAGGGGGTAGCGGCGGCTGGCAGGTTGCAACGAAATGGCGAATGCGCTCTTTGCCCCCCGTAATGGCCAGGAGTTGGCCGTAGAGCTCCACCGACCAGTGCCAGTCCAGCCCTGCCTCGGCAAAGGCAGCGTTAAAGGCCACGCGATGGCCATCCCGCTCCGTGTCCGCCAGCGTGCCGTCCACATCGAAAATCAAAGCTTGCAGTTCCATGCGTACCCCCGCTCCCCCCCAGCTACAAGCGACCCTATGCTACCCCATGGTTTGGGTGCTCTCAGCCTGGTTTCTGGGAAGGCCGACAAGATGAGAGAATGAAGCACCGGTTATCCAATCTCGCCATGAGCTTCGATTTTGACTTGATCATCATCGGTGCCGGCGTCGGCGGTCACGGCGCTGCTTTGCATGCGGTCGAATCCGGCCTGAAAACCGCCATCGTCGAAGGTGCAGAAATGGGCGGCACCTGCATCAACCGCGGCTGCATCCCCTCCAAGGCTCTCTTGGCCGCCTCAGGACGCCTGCGGGAACTGCAACATAGCTCTGGGCTGGGCATCCAAGTGGGATCCCTTCAGGTGAACCGAGAGGCTATTGCCAATCATGCTGCCCAAGTGGTGGAGAAGATCCGCGCCGACATGACCCGCTCCCTGGAGAGGCTGGGGGTAACAATCCTGAGAGGGCGGGGCAAGTTGGTGGCACCCCAGCAGGTGGAAGTCCAGGAAGAGAAGGGATCCCACACCTACACGGCACAGGATGTTATTCTTGCTACGGGCTCCCGCCCCTTTGTGCCCCCTGGCATCGAGGTGGATGGCCGGACGGTGTTCACCAGCGACGAGGCGGTGCGGCTGGAGTGGATCCCGGAGCGCCTAGCGATTATCGGCAGTGGCTACATTGGCCAGGAGTTTGCCGACATCTACACTGCCTTGGGATCCCAGGTCATCCTCATCGAAGCCCTGGAGACCCTGATGCCGGCCTTTGACCCCGATATTGCCCGCCTGGCCCAGCGGGTGCTGATTAAGCCCAGGCAAATCCAGACCTACGTGGGGATCACGGCCAAGCAGGTGATCCCTGGCCAGCCAGTAACGATTCACCTCTCCAACGGCGAGACGCTGCAGGTGGATGGCTGCTTGGTGGCTGCCGGTCGGATCCCGGTCTCAGAGGGGCTGGGCTTGGCCGAGCTGGGCATCGACACCGGCAAACGGGGGTTCATCCCCGTCGATAGCCGCATGGCCACCGATTTGCCTCACCTCTGGGCCATTGGGGATGTGACCGGCAAGATGATGTTGGCTCACGCGGCGGCAGCTCAGGGGAGAGTGGCCGTGGAAAACATCTGTGGCCGTACTGCCTACATGGACTACCTCAGCATCCCGGCCGCGGTGTTCACCCACCCGGAAATGGGTTTTGTGGGGCTGACCGAACCTCAGGCCAAGGAGGAAGGCTACAGCGTGGGCACGGTGCGCACCTACTTTGGCGGCAACTCCAAGGCCATTGCTTCGGGAGAGACAGAGGGCATGGTCAAGCTGGTCTTTGACAAGAGCACCGGCCTACTGCTGGGATCCCATATCTTCGGGCCCCATGCGGCGGATTTGATTCACGAGGCAGCTCAGGCCATTGCTCGCCGGGCCACGGTGCGAGAACTGGCCGGCTTGGTGCACGTTCACCCCACCTTGGCAGAGACGCTGGAGGAAGCCTACAAGCGGGCAGCTCACGCTCTGGCAGGGCCTTAGCCAACGGCTCGGCAGAGGGTCGCCTGCCTCACTCGGTTTTGTGAGGACTCCGTCCCGCCCGCTCTGCCTCCGGCGGGGTTTACAACCAGGCTGTGAAGGGCCAGGTTCTCAGACGGGCAACCCAGCAAGATCTCCCGGCTCAAAGCGTCAAGAAGACCTTAGGATGGGGGGGGAACGCGTGGGAGGAAGTGCTTTTGGTGAGCGAAGCCGAGATTACCCAGGCAGTGCAGGCCCAGTACGAGACTTTCCCCTATCCTCCTATTCCTTACGACCGGCCCTTTGAGGGCTTCTCCAGTCTGGGCAGCTATACCTTGGCGCAGTACGCCCGCACCCGCACCTTGCAAGAGCCCACAGGATCCAGGTTTTTGGTGGCCGGGTGTGGCACCGGCTGGGAAGTGCATGGCATTGCCGCCAGCAACCCCGGCTATGGTTCGGTGGTCGGGATCGACATCAGCCGCCCGGCCCTAGAGATTGCCCAAAAGCGAATTAAGCACCACGGCCTGCGCAACTGTTCGGTGCAGTACGGGGATCTGATGGATCCCTCTACTTGGCCCGAAGGCAGCTTCGACATGATCAGCTCCTACGGCGTGATTCACCACACTGCAGATCCGGTGAAGGCTTTGAGCAATCTGGCATCGCGGTTGGCTCCCGATGGGGTGATGGCGCTGATGCTCTACAACCGTTCAGGCCGTTGGCATCTGTACCGCATTCGGCGAGCCTTGGAGTTGTTGGGCATCACCCCACCTGCAACCCCAGAAAAGATCGAATTTGTGCGGCAACTGCTGAAGGGAGCCAGCCCCAATTCCCTTTTGGCCAAGCACGCCAAGGCTCACCAAGAATACTATGGACAAGATGAAAACATTGTCGATAATTTCTTCCATGCCAATGATATTCCTTTCGACATCGGCGAGATTCCCGACTTGCTTGCCCAAGCCGGGCTGGAGTTTATCGATGTAGCCCCCTACTTGGACTATTGGAATGCCAGGCCGTTGATTGCCGCCACCCACCCGGAGTTCCATCGCCGCTACGAGGCCCTTGCTCGCATCGACCAACTGCGGGTCATGGAGTATCTGGAGCCTCTGTATCACACGCAAAATCTCTTCTGGTGTTGCCATCAAGGGAAAAAGGTGGACCACTGGGATCCCTTTACAGTCGAATTTTTTAAGAGCTCCCGCTGGCAACTCAACCCCTTGTTCGTCCGCTATGGCAGCGTGCGCTACTGGGATCAAAAAATCCCCTTTTCAGATCTGTTGGGCAAGCTGGATCCGGCCCAGATCCTGACCCAGAAGATGGATATTTTCTGGCCTATCGCCCGGATCCCGGGCAAGATGATAGCCTCTACCCGCTACCAAGTGGTGGAGCTGCTGCTGCCCTTGGCCAATCAAGCCCGTTCTGGCGCTGAGATCCTGGCTGCCCATGAAGAGAGAGCCGACCACCTTCTCAACCTATTTCGACAGTGGGAAGCAGACCGGTTAGTCCTGCGGGTTGCCTAGCTTCTGGTTATTCCAAACAGTCCAAATCACCAGGGTCAAAGTCTGTTCCATGCTAAGGTTGTATCATGCATGACCGAGGACGGTGCTTCTCCCCAGGCATGTTTGCGCCGGCGGTGCGGAGCACCTCTACTGGGACATCTTCGCCACAGCTTTCCCTGTGAATAGAGCTGGCAGATCTGGATCCCGATCAACATCCCTGACAACCCCAACGCCAGAGCTGGTAGGAGGCAAGGATGGCTGACTACAATCGCGGCATTATGAAGTTCAAGGGGGCAGATAGCCCAATTGTCGTTTTGATCTCGGCAGGAATTGTGGCCGGTGTGGTTTCGGCCCTGATCTGGTGGGCTTTGCACTTTGCTTACGCGGCTTGAGTCTCAGCCCATATCAGAAGCCGAGGTCAGTTTTTCCTACATTGCCAGCCTTCCGAGCAAAGGAGGGGAGTGGGACGAGGCTTCTTTGCAACGCTTGCGGCAGTCTCTTCAGCGTTGGTACCGTGAACACGGGCGGGATCTGCCCTGGCGCCGCACCCGGGATCCTTACGCCATTTGGGTTTCGGAAGTGATGTTACAGCAAACCCAGGTGGCAACAGTTATCCCCTACTTTCAGCGCTGGATGCAAACCCTGCCCGGGATCCCAGCATTGGCGGCAGCCCCCCAGCAGCAGGTGCTGAAACTGTGGGAGGGCCTAGGCTACTACCGGCGGGCCCTGAACTTGCACAAAGCCGCCCAAATCCTGGTGCGGGAACGGAACGGCGAGTTCCCCAGGGATTTGGAGCAGGTGCTGGCTCTGCCGGGGATCGGGCGCACCACGGCTGGCGGCATTCTCAGCGCTGCCTTCGATCAGCCTTTGCCCATTTTGGATGGCAACGTCAAGCGGGTGCTGGCTCGCTTGGTGGCTTTGCAGCAGCCTCCGTCCCAGTGTCTGTCCCTGCTGTGGCAGCTTTCCGAGCAATTGTTGGATCCCGTGCAGCCACGGGCTTTTAACCAAGCCCTGATGGATTTGGGAGCTACCGTCTGTCGTCCCAAAAAGCCTCACTGTGGCCGGTGCCCTTGGCAAGCGGATTGCAGCGCCTACAATCGAGGTCAACACCAACAATTGCCTATGTCTGCACCCCGTGCCTCTCGTCCTCACAAGCAAATCGCGGTTGCCATTGTTCTGCGGGGAAAAGAAATCCTTATCGATCGACGACTGGAAAGCTCGATGCTCAGTGGGCTGTGGGAGTTTCCCGGAGGCAAAATCGAGCCGGGAGAAACGGCTGCCGAGTGTGTAGTACGGGAGGTAAAAGAAGAAATCGGCATCGATATCGAGGTGGTCGCACCGCTGGCCACCATCGAACATGCCTATACCCATTTCACCGTTACTCTTATTGCTTTTATCTGCCGCTACCTGGGCGGAGAAGCCCAAGCCCTGCAATGTAGTGAGGTGCGCTGGGTCAGCCCGGCGGAGCTGTCGGAATTTCCCTTCCCGGGAGCCAATCAAAAGTTGTTTCCCCACTTGCATGCTTGGCTGGCGGAGCATGGGAACACCTTTGAACACACCTAATCTGCCAAATGGCTTGGGCCCCTCTGGAGCAGTTGCCCCAAGACATTCGATAGGATAGTAGATGTCCTGCTGCCGTGAGCTACGGATATGCTTGTCACTCTGGAAAAAGCGGGGGAGATTCTGGCTAAGGGATCCCATACAGCCATCACAACCACAGATGGCAAGATCGCGCTGGTGCCCAAAGGAAAAGAAACCCTCAAACTGACGGCCAACGAAGCCATTAACCTAATGTTTTATGTCGTCCGCTCCGCTGAACCGGCAGAGACGGTGATGGCCCAACTGGAGGAGGCAGTTGCCAAAGCTCAAGCCCCCGATCCAGCCGAGGAACGGGCCAGAAAATATCGAGAACTTCGTGGCGTCTAAAGGGGTGGCATTCGTGGCGGGTGGAGCCTTTCGCCAACTGGAGAGCATGCCTCTAACCCCCAAAACCCTGAACTTTGCTGAATTTACTGAGCTTTGGGCGGTTTGGCAAAAGTCATTGAGAGGGATATAGTAGACCAAGTTTCCCCCTGATCCTTGAGTCCACCGCAACGGTTGCCGGGAAGTGAAGGGGGAAAGCGCTCGGGGGGTATTCCTCAGGGCTTTGCGGGATACCGCCTTCCTGCTCAGAGATAGGCAGGATGCGATCGCTTCTTTCCTGAACCATGTTCAGGAGAGTTCAGCGTGAATGTATCAGAGACTCCAAAACTTAAAAGCAGGAGGAGCTGAGGGCGACAAACTTCCCATCGGTGGTCCACCCCAGCAACATTGGCTCCTGCGGTTGAATGGCCCGTCCGGTGAGAGCGCAGCATTGGGCTTGGTGGGCCGTGGCCGGGAAGCTGGCCCGAATATCCTCAGGACTGAGGGCAGCAGCCCCTTGGGAGTGGCGTAGGACATAGCTCCAAAGAATTTCCCGTATGAGGGCCTGGTAACCCTGATTTCCGGCCAACGCCTTCAGTCGCTGCTTCAGCTCACGTTCCAGCCGAATGCTGGTCACTTCCATCTGGGTCGTGGGAATGGGGGAATGGGCGCGAACGGGCATGCAGGGATCCTCCCTCGAAAAGCCTATACTACTCCTGTAGCATAGCTGGCTTACCGCCTGAGCGGGGATCCTGGCCTGGGTGAGATGGCCCAGGTCAAAATGGGCCTAAGCTGTGCAGCTCTAACCGCTGAGGCAACGTCAGTATCCTGATGGTATGGTTGAGTTGATCCCGTCCCGCCGTCGTGCCTTGGAGCATTTGCTGGCTCGTCTTGGATTCAGGGATCCGGCTTTGCTGGAGCAGCTGCGTTGGGATCTGCTGGATCAGGCTCTGATTCACCCTTCTCTGGATGGCCGACGGAACAACGATCGGCTGGAGTTGTTGGGGGATTCTGTCCTGCGGATTTTGGTTACGGAATTCTTGTTTCAGTCCTATCCCCATCTGTCGGTGGGAGAGCTGACCGCGATTCGCTCCGACCTGACCAGCGATGCTTACCTGGCAGAACTGGCGGATCTGCACGGCTTGGATCGCTACCTCGAGGTGGGATCCAGCTCGCAAAACGACTTGGCCGGACGGGGTCGGCGGCTGGCGGATGCTTTCGAGGCTCTGCTTGGGGCTTTTTATCTCAGTTGGGGTATTTACACGCTGCCCAGGCTGCATCCCTGGCTGGATCCCTACTTACACCGACGAGTGGAGCAGTGGTTTCAAGACCCCACTCGGCGCAACCCCAAAGCAGCCCTGCAAGAACTGACCCAACGCCTTTGGGGCAGCCTGCCGGAATACCGCCTGGTGGCCGCCCAGGAACATCCCCCCCATTTCACCATGGAAGTTTGGGGGCAAGGGCGGTGCTGGGGCCGCGGTGAAGGTCGCTCGAAAAAGGCTGCGGAAATGGCCGCCGCTGCCCAAGCCTACAAACACTTGCAGTCGGAGCAGACATGAGAGGCAACCACCGCTACGAGTTGGCCAGTTGGTTGTTTTTGCTGGGGAGCAGCCTGTTTGCGGTGAGCGAGGTGATGACCTTGGGCAGTGAACCCTCTCTGTGGGATCCAGCAGCTCCAGCCTTTCTCAATCTCAAGGTTGTCCAAACCCTGCTGGGGATAGGAGCCAGCCTCCTGTTCGTCGTAGGTAGTGCTCTGTTCATCCTCGATGCCCGTCACCGCTGAGATGTGCACCCTACCCAAAACCACAGCAGCCCTTCTCCGAGAGCGGAGAGAGGCGAATAGATGAGAAGCTTGCTAATAAGGACTTCTTCCGGCTACGGGATCCGCAGGCGAGAGACTTTCTTCCTGTGGCAACTCTTCCGGCTCATTTGAAGAGCCATTCGGACCAGAGGAAAAAGATGGCTCTGGGTTGCTCGCGTCGGCAGAATCCATCCCCGGCAAAGCCAAAGAACCAGCAGCCTCGGTGGCCCGAGCATACAGCCTGGCTCGAACCTCTGCCTCCTGCTTGGGCTTCAGATAGAGGTTCTCCAGCAGCACCGCCATACCCGCCACCCACGGGGGGACGATCACCGCCCCAACAATACCCAACAACTGGGTGCCCCCCAGCACCGCCAGCAACTGATACAAGGGCTTCACCCGCACCGAGGATCCCACCAACAGAGGATCCAACACATAAGTTTCCAGGTTTTGAACGGCAACATATAGGATCAGCACCCACAAAAAAGTCCAGCCCCCCTGAACGATTGCCACCACCAAGGCGGGCAGGGATCCCAGTACTGGCCCGATAAAGGGAATCAAGTTGGTAAACCCGGCGATCACCCCCAGCGCCAGAGCAAACTCCGACAGGCCCAGAAAGCGAAGCGAGACGGTGATCATCACACCCAAAATGGCAGAGACCAGCACCCGCCCCTGAATGTAGCCCCCCATGCGCTGGGCCATCGGGTGTACCTGCTGAGCCAGCCGGTCATTCCAGGGATAAGGAAACAGCTCCACCAAGCCCCGCACCAAGTCAGAGCCGCTCACCAGCATGTAGCCGGAAATGAAGAGGGTCAGCACCGTGGTTAGCAGACCGCCCAGCAAACCGCGGGTGAAGTCGAAAGACTGCACCAGCACCCGTTGTCCCGAGCGAACTGCCCAGCTCATCAACGACTGAGGATCGAGCAACTGGTTTAAGTAGTCCAGCGCCGCCGGATCCACCCCCGCCAGATCTGCAATCCAGGTGTCCACCAACAGTTGCAACTGCTCCAGATAGAAAGGCAGCCTCGTCAGCAACCGCTGGGTCTGAGTCGCCACCGTCGGGCCAATAAGCAGAGCCAAGCCGGCAATCCCGGCAATTAAGCTCAAATACACCAGCACAACCCCCAGCCAGCGGGGGATGCGTAATCGCTCGGCCAGATCCACCAGGGGAGCCAGCGCTGCCGCCACCACCACCGCGATCATCACCGTCAGCACCAAGCTGCGCAGTTGCCACAGCAGCAACAACAGCATCCCTGTCGCCACCACCAGGGCTACAGAGGATACGGAGATGGTCAGTTGTCTTCGGCTCATTACTTGGCTGGGTTCTCTTCAGGGGGCTAGGTAACAGATGGCTCTACCATCCTGGCCTGGCTTGGACGAACTTGCCAAATGCTCCTGGGCAAAGACCCCAAACCCAGCGCTTCAGATCCTCAGCAAAAACCCCGCCAGAGCTGAGCTACCGCAACAGTTCCCTCCGCACCGCTTCTACATATTCCAGCAGCCCCGGGGATCCCCCGCCCGAAACCTGCCACAACATCAAAGCGCTACCCAAATCGGAAGCGGCACCAGCCCTATCCTCTCCCTGGTAAGCGCGCGCCATACCGCGGTGGTAGTAACCTTCAGCCCGCTGGGGCTGCACCTCGATAGCCCGGCTGAAATCCTGAACGGCCAAATTGAAGTCGCAGATGCTGGCCCACATCAGGCCGCGATGGACATAGGCCTCGAAAAGATCGGCAGCACTTTGATTTTGCTTGGCCAGCTCAATCGCCAGATGCGACACATCAAACGCCGATTCCAGATGGCCTTGTTCGGCCCAGATGCGAGAGCGGATCAAGTGCAGTTGCGGGTTGTGATAGGCAATCCGATCCAGAGGAGACAAGGTTGCCAGAGCCTGCTTAGGTTCTTGCAAACGCTCGTGTTGGATTTTGGCCTTGAGCAAATAGGCTTCAGCCAGGTAGGGATCCAAAGCAATGGCAATATCCAGATCCCGCAGAGCGGAGCGCATCAGGTAAGCAATGGCAGAAGCATGCTCCGGCTGCGGTAAAGCAGCAGGATCTTCTTGAGACTGACGCCAGAAGTATTGCGCCCGTTGCAGATAAAGCTGCGCATTTCCCGGCTCCTGTTGGATGGACTGGGTTAGCCGCGCCAGCTCATTGGGAAGATCCGCCGGAGCAGAGGATTGAGAGAGAGTGGGATCCTGACGCCGAGGCCGTGCCGGCACGGCAAGGCTTGGGTTGGAACGGCCAACAACCCCGGCGGGCTGGGGATCTGCCTGTTGCGCAAGCCATTGATAGACCTGCTGCTGGTGAGCGAGAGAGCGCTGCTCAAGCTGTTGTACCCGTTCTTGCAGTTGGGCTTGCCGCCTGAGCCAAGATTCAGAACCTGGTTCATCTTCAAACAAGGTCTGGGATGACGGCAGAGAGTGCTCCCAAGCTTGCAGAGAAACCTCAGTGGCCGCACTCCGCCCTTTCCGAGACGAGGCCAACCAGCCACATTCGCCGATCAAAAACGGCAAGGACAGCAAACCCAACAAAGCCGAGCCGGAGAACAGAAGACTGGGCCTAAGCATGGATCCCACCCCTTGAAGTAGCTTAGAAGTAAAGAGTTGCCTCTAAACTAGTTCGCTGCAGCCGCAGTGTCCAGAGTTTCGGCGATGCTTGCCCTGAGCCAAAACTCAGAAACTCTCCCCTAGGGGATTCTGCCACCCGCCAGATCCACCAACTCCACGCGGCGATTCTTCGCCCGGCCTTCCTCAGTGGTGTTGCTGGCCACAGGAGCAGAGAACCCCACACCAACCGGATAGAGTCGACGTTGCTCGATACCCAGCTGAACCAACCGGTTGACAACCGCCTCGGCCCGGCGTCGCGAGAGACCCAGATTATAGTCGAAGCTGCCGGTCGCATCGGTATGACCGACCACGAGGATGCTGAGGTTGGTGCGCTCGCGCATCAGCTTGGCGATCTCGGCAAGGGTGGGCTCGGCAGCCGCTTCGATTTGATCCGAGTCATAGGCAAAGAGAATGCCGTAGAGGAAGTGCCACCCTTACCTTGGTTCAGTTCGACTCCCAGGATCCCTATGAAGTCATTCACCGCTTCAAGCCAATTGCCGAGGTCCCTGAGCTGACCCGCGAGACCTACGTGCCGCGAGCTTCTACTCCCTTGCTGGATGCTATGGGGCGCGGCATCATCGACCTAGAAAAGAGCCTCAGCGAACTCAGCGAGGCAGATCGCCCGGCCAAGGTTGTGATGGTTGTGGTAACCGATGGGCAAGAGAATGCCAGTCGCGAGTTCCGCAAAGAGCAAATTGAGAAGATGATCAAGGAAAAAACCGAGAAGGAGAGCTGGCAGTTTGTCTTCTTAAGCGCCGATCTGGCTGCCATTGGGGATGCCCAAACCGTTGGCTTCGCTCCCAGCGCGTCCTTGCTATATCAGAAGTCTAAATTGGGCAGCGCAGGAGCGTGGACTTCTCTCTCTCGGCGCACCTCCGAGTACCGATTGGCTGTTCGCCAGAGGCTTATGTTCCTTGATGAAGACCGACAGCATCCCGACGATCCGAACAAGGGCAAGGAAGAAAGCTAATCCCTCTGCGGATAGGGCTTTGTGGGCAGGTTGACACGGGAAGCCCCTCGGATCCAGGGAAAGGGGAAGTATCGCAATGACCTCTGGGCCAGGGGGGATCCCTTCAGCGCCGTCGTCTGGAGCAGCGACGCAGTAACCAACTGGCGGCGGCCCGGTCGCCTTCATCCCATGCCAACCGCTCCACGGCCACCATCACCATCGAGGTGATCACAGCTTCACTTAAATGGCGAGAACGCAAATGCTGCACGGCTGAAGTGGCGGCCTCCAGGTCGCGTCTGCGAATGGCGCGGAGCAGCTCATCAGACATAGACCAAGCCAACGAGCCTCACTTCCTTTCTGCCCCCTTTCTACCCCAAGAGCCAAAAATTTCCCTTTTCCTTCACCTGCTTGTCAGATAATGCAAAAGTTCGTTTTACTTTCACGAAATATCTCACAAAATGTCTTAGGAATTGTTATACCTTTTGCCCCTGAGCCGACCAGGCATGTTAGGCAGCAGGAAGAGCCACAGGAGAGCACGGGATCCCTTTGATAAGCCGCTCCATTTCTGCTTGTAAATCTTGGGTGAGGGCTTGTACGGCTTGTCGGCGGTTGGCCTGGTAGGCGGGCCAGCGTTCGGAAACCGAGAGGGGATCCCCAATGCTGAAACGGGCCAGGCGGGGGCCCAAGCGGGGGGGAGCAGTTCCGACGGGATTTTCTCCTTTGATCCAAGCCAGCAGACTCCAGAGGCGCAGGGCGGTTTCCGCCAACTCGTCTAGACTTAGACTGGGCTGCTCGGGCATGGGGCGCACCGCAAACACCATCAAGGTTTCCGCCAAGCGCATGTGCCAGAGGTGAAAACTGGCCTCAGCAGCCACTCGATTGGCCAGCCCCCTCTCCAGAGCCGAGAGACCAGCAATATCGGCAATATCTTCGCGGTAGATCCAGGCCCAGCCCGCCTGTTCGATGCGGTGCCGCCGCTCGATGAAGTCTCCTTGAGGCTCTAGGCCGAAATGTTGCTCGGCCACCCGCAGGGCCAGATCTGACAAGCTTTGAAGACGCGCCAACAGATCCCCCTCTTTAACTTGGGCTCTATCTGCAGCAGGAAGAGCAGGGGCATAGAAGCGCTCATAGAAGGTCTGCATGACCTGGAGCAGGTGTTCTCCCAAGCGAAGGATACGGGCCAGCAAAAAGGCTTGACCGGCGTGAGCCGAGCGCGTGGGCGGCAGCTTGCAATCGGCCTCCATGCGGCTGAGCAATCTATTCAGAGCGGCACTGGGATCCCGCAGGTAGGAATAGCGAAGGCCTACCGGCAAGATCAGCACCTGCTCTGGCCGTCCCGCCTTGTGCAGATCCTCCACCGCCCAAAAGCTCATCTGGGCTACCCCCGGCTCCAACGGGTTGAGAAGACTGCTCATACCGTTGATCGTTCCTTCTGGAGCTACCGCCAGCGGATATTGGCCCGATACAAACTGCTCACGAGAACTTTTTAGCCCTGCCCGATCCAGACGGCCTCGCAAAATCGGGATCCCGCCCAAGCGCGGCAAGCCCCAACGGGCAACGGATCCCAGCCACAGAGGTAGGCCGCGGTCGTAGACAAACAAAACGTGGGGCCGGCCCCGAAAGCGGATCCCCTGGCGTTGGGCCACCTGCGGCAGAAGATGGGCGAACAAGTACATCAAGCAGGGGGGATCATCCAGGGTCGGGTGTCGAAACGCCACCAGCAGGCGAATCTTGCCCGCCTCAAACTGCTGATAAAGCTGAGCCAAACGCTCTCCCCCCTCTACTTCAACGCGAGGGATCCCTTTGGTCCATCGCAACCAAAAGGGCAAGCCTGCTTGAGCAAAACGAACGACCCAAGGCGTCAATCGCGGTGGCAAAAACTTGAGGGGTGGCTGAACCTTCTGTTGCATAGGGATCCTTATCTAGGGTCAGAAAGAGGGTGAACCTAGGCTTTGGATCCCATCTTAAAGAGGGCAAGGCAAGAAGAAAGCCACACAGTGACAGTTCGTCAACTGGATCCCTTCTCCTCACTCCCGGCCCGGCAGCGGCTCAAGCCCCAGCAGTTTTTTTCCGGCGACCGCGAGTCGCTTTGGGGGAAGCTTCTTTACTTGGGGTTGACTCCTCCACCACCTGGCCGTTTAGCACTTGCTTGAGGTGAATGTGCTTGTAACCCAGCTGAATCTCGAACTCATCCCCGGGTTTGAGATTCATTTTTTCGGTGTAGGCCGACCCAATGATCAACTGCCCATTTTTGTGAACGCTGACCCGAAAGGTTGGCTCACGACCGCGCTTGTCCCGGCTGGAACTTGGGCTGAGGCTCAGACCTTTTGCTGCCAGCACCGCGTCATAGAACTCATTCAAGTTGACGCGAGGCTTGTTGGTCTTGGTCATGGTTACATAGCCACATCGCTTTGCCGTTTCTCGGCGCGGAAGATGCCCCAAAGCTTCGACCTTCTGCAGCAGAGCCTTCCCGGTTAAAGGTTGTGGTGGTATATCTGACATTTTTTAATGTCCTACATCCTTCTCTTAAGATCATACCCTTGTGATGTACTCCTGCAACCGAAAGTCTGAGACTTTTTTGAAGACAGGTTTTTCTCTTGTTCCTTGAGCCAGCAGCTCCGAAGGAAAAACCTCGTCTCCCTCAAGAGGTGTTCCTGCCCTTGCCAAAAGGTGATGGGGGCAAAAAGAACTCAAGCCCTGAAGAGTGCTGGGGCTTTTGTGGATGGAGCTGACAAAAGATCGCCTTGGGGGTAGTACCGCGGTGTAGATCCGACTCACCGCTTTCTACAGCCTCATCCCCACTCGTCGGCTGCCCCAAACTCTGATCACAGCCAGAAAACAGGCTCGACTTTCCAAAAAACCGCCGCTGAGATGGTGATTGCCTTGCGCAAATCGGTCGAAAAGACAGCCAGAGCGGTGTGAAGCTGGATGCCATCAGACCTAGGCCAGCAGGCATTTTTATCTCTTGGCAGAGGCCGGCTACATCTGAGTAATGGCTGAGGGATCCCCTCTTCGGCACTTCTTCAGATGGGAGCGCAGTGAGCGCGAGTTGCCCAAAGCAAGTTATTCATTCAGGATCCACTCGATTGGCTGCCGCTGAGACAACGATGAGTGGCAAGCTCACCAGCAAACAAAAGCCCCATTGCTCCCAAGACAGGGGTGCTGTGTCGAAGATAATGTTGAACAGGCTCCACTGGCTGAAGAGGATCTGCAGCAGGATGGCCGCCCCAATGCCGATGGCAATGGCTGCTGTATCCATGAGGCGCTCATGGCGCTCCAATTGGCTGGCACGTCCACGGCCCAACAGGGTAGGAATGGCCTGGCTGAGGCTGAGCAAGTAGAAGATGCGCCCGATCACCAACGCTTGGATGGCCATGGTGCGGGCCAGGTTAAGGTTGCCGGTGGTTTGTTCGATGTATTCAAAAACCCCGAAGATCAAGATCCAGTTGAACACGGACACCAGCAGGATGCGCTGCAGCAGCCTAGGAGAGAGCAAGTTGGCGTTCGGATCCCGCGGTGGGCGAGTCATCTCTCGGCCTGTGCTCGGCTCAAAGGCAAGAGGCACCGTCATGGTGATGGAGTTGATCATGTTGAGCCACAGCACTTGAATGGCCAGAATGGGGAGCTCGCGGTTGAGCAGCACGCTGAGGAGAATCGTCATCGATTCCCCCCCGTTCACCGGCAGGATGAAGGCAATGGCTTTGAGCAGGTTGTTGTAAACCGTGCGCCCCTCCTCAACGGCTGCCTCAATGGAGGCGAAGTTGTCATCGGTCAGGATCATGTCGGCAGCAGCTTTGGCCACTTCGGTGCCGCCTCGCCCCATGGCAATCCCCACATCTGCTTGCTTTAGGGCCGGAGCGTCGTTGACGCCATCGCCGGTCATGGCCACGATCTGCCCCCGCGCTTGCAGAGCTTCCACCAGGCGCAGCTTTTGCTCTGGCACCACCCGTGCGAAGACGGATCCCTCATTGGCGGCTGTAACAAACTTCTCGGGGCTGAGCCGCTCCAGATCCTGGCCGCTATAGGCTTTGACTGGTTTGCCACCGCCCAAGCCCATCTGCTCGGCAATGGCCTGAGCCGTGAGCACGTGGTCGCCGGTGATCATCTTCACCTGCATCCCAGCCGTTTGACAGGAACGCACGGCGGCAATGGCCTCCGGCCGCGGCGGGTCAATCATTCCCTGCAAACCGAGGAAGATTAAACCCTCCTGCAGATCTGGGTGATCCACCCGAGTTTGGCTGCTGGGGACAGTTTTTTGGGCAAAGGCCAGAACTCGCAGCCCCTGCCGTGCCAAGGCCTCCACCTGCTGGCGAATCCGCTCCTCTTCCAGAGGCTGGATCTCCCCCTGGGATCCCATCTGGCTGCGGCAGCGGGGCAGCAGGGCTTCCACCGATCCCTTGACATAGAGGCAATGCTCTTCTGGCCCCAGCCGGTGCAGGGTGGCCATGTACTGAAACTCGGATTCAAAGGGGATGCTGTCCAGGCGAGGGCGGCGGCGCTGCAGATCGTCCATATCCAAACCCGCCTTTTGGCCCGCCACAATGAGGGCAGCTTCGGTGGGATCCCCTACCACCTCCCACTGGCCGTTGTCTTTGGGTTGCAGACGGGTGTCATTGCAGAGGCAACCGGCCAAGAGACAAGCCTGTAACGCCAGCAGCCGCTCCACTTCCACTGGATCACCCCCCTCCTGGGCCAGGATTTGTCCCTGAGGACTGTAGCCACTGCCAGTAACTTGGTAGAGCTGGGATCCGGCGTAGATGGCCTGCACCGTCATCTGGTTTTCCGTGAGGGTGCCGGTTTTGTCAGAGCAAATTACCGTAGCACTGCCCAGGGTCTCCACCGCCGGCAGCTTGCGGATAATGGCGTGGCGTTTTGCCATGCGGGAAACCCCAATCGCCAAGGTTACAGTGACTACCGCCGGCAAGCCTTCGGGGATAGCACTCACCGCCAGCGCCACTGCCGCCTCAAAGACACTGGCCGCCCCCTGTCCCTGAGCCAATCCCACCAAAAAGGTGAGCCCGGCCAAGCTGAGGATGATCCTGAGCAGCATGAGGCTGAATTCCTCGAACTTGCGTGTTAGGGGAGTTTGCAGGGATCCCCCCTTTTCGACCAACTCCGAGATACGGCCTGTTTGAGTCTGGTTGCCAATGGCCACCACCACCCCTGCTCCTTGGCCGAAGGTAACAAAGCTGCCGGCATAGGCCATGTTCTGGCGGTCGGCTAGGGGTGTGTCTTCCGCCAGGGATCCCAGCCGTTTTTCCACCGGCACCGACTCCCCTGTCAGGGCCGATTCATCCACCTGTAAGTTGCGCACGCTTAGCAAGCGCAGGTCGGCGGGCACCTTATCTCCCGAGCTCAAGAGCACCACATCCCCCGGCACCAGCTCCCGCGAGGGCACCCGCAGTTTTTGCCCCTCCCGGATGACAGTAACCTCCGTCACCACCGACCGGGCCAGGGCGGCGATCGCTTCCTCCGCTTTGGACTCTTGGATGTAGCCGATGAGGGCGTTGATCACCACCACCGCCCAGATCACGATGGCATTGCGCCAGGATCCCAAAAACGCCTTGACCGCCCCGGCAACCATCAAGATGTAGAGCAAGGATTGGTTGAACTGCTGCAGAAACTTCACCCAGGCCGGGGTAGCCGCCTTGGCCTTTAGCTCGTTGGGGCCATATTGCTTCTGCCGCTGGATCACCTCAGCTTGAGACAGACCCCGTTCCAGAAGCGCCGCCAGAGGCAGATCCACTGCAACGATTTGGCGGGCAACTTCCTCTTCGGGCAGGGCGTGCCAGGGAGCTGCCGGCAATGAGTCAGGGGAGACGGATTTTGCCATCGCAGGTCTCTAGTTGAATCGCAACAGAACTTGAAAGCCAGCCGTGAATTCAACGGCAAATCCCTCGTACAGTCCACAGCCTAGCCGACGCCGCCTACCCCCCAGAAGTGCCGCTGTTCCCCCCAGCGTCAACAAAGCCTAAGTCCTAGGCTAAGATTTGCCTCAAATTCTCGACAGCTTGAAAAAATGTCTATATTCTTATCGGGTGTTATGATTACGCTTGTTTCCCAGCTGCAGCTCCTGAAGGCTGGCAATTTGCAGAGTCTTCTACGGATTGCCAGTTCGGGGTTGTTGGCTGTCATTTAACAGGTTCTTCCGCATTAAACTAAACAGCTTCTTGAGCTCAAGTTCAGTTCTGTTTGAGGAAACTGCTGTGTCAACGACTACTAAGCCAATGGAACTCAAAACCCAATCCCCACCCGCCTCCACCCAAACGAACGGGCGCCCTGGCGTGGAGGGATCCACCTCCAGAACTTCGCAACCTGTCATTCACCATCAAATTGTTGTAGTGGGAGGAGGGGCTGCCGGCATCAGCGCAGCGGCCCAGTTGCTGGAGCGCAAGCGCAATCTTGATATCGCGATTGTCGAGCCCTCCGACAAGCACTACTACCAGCCCGGCTGGACATTGGTAGGGGGAGGTATTGCCCCCCTGGCCAAGTTTATCCGGGACGAAAGGACTGTGATCCCCAAGGGAGCCACCTGGATTCAAGCGCGAGTGGCAGAGCTGGATCCAGATCACAACCGCGTCATCACCGAGACCGGCCAGGTTATTCAGTACGACTACCTCATAATGGCCCCCGGGATCCAAATCGACTGGCACTTGATCGAGGGCTTGCCGGAGGCGCTGGGCAAAGGAGGAGTAACCAGCAACTACTCCAAGGACTACGCCCCCTACACTTGGGAGACCATCCGCAACTTCAAGGGGGGAACAGCCATCTTCACGTACCCGGCTACCCCAATCAAGTGCGGTGGCGCCCCCCAAAAAATCATGTACCTGGCCGACGATGTCTTCAAAAGCAAAAGTGGGGTTGGCGTCAACACCAAGGTTCTCTTTTGCACAGCCACTCCCACTCTCTTTGCCGTGCCGGAGTACAGTGCTGCCCTGGAGAAGGTGGTAGAGCGGCGAGGGATCCAGGTGAAATTCAAGCACAACCTCAAAGCCATCCGGCCTGAGACTCAGGAAGCCATCTTTGAAGTCACCACCGACAATGGCAAAGAAGAGGTGAGCCTGCACTACGACATGATCCACGTGGCTCCGCCCATGAGCGCTCCGGACTTTGTCAAGCGCAGCCCCCTGGCCGGGCCGGGAGGATGGGTGGATGTGGATAAGGCAACGCTGCAGCACACCCGCTACCCCAACGTGTTTTCCTTGGGAGATGCCTCTTCTCTGCCAACGTCCAAAACGGCGGCTGCCGCCCGCAAGCAAGCGCCGGTACTGGCGGAAAACCTCTTGGCCGCCATGCAGTCGAAGCCGCTAGTGGCCCGCTACGACGGCTACACCTGCTGCCCCTTGATTACGGGCTACAACTCCCTGATCATGGCTGAGTTTGCCTACAATGCAAAGCTAGCTCCCTCCTTCCCCCTGGACCCAACGCGGGAGCGCTACTCCATGTACCTAGCCAAGGTGCATCTATTACCCTGGCTCTATTGGAACCGCATGCTCAAGGGCAAAAAGTTTGAGGCAGACATCTTCAAGCCCATCAACAAGCTGGTGCACCGCTACTAGGGCTTTCTATCCCCTCACTCCCCAGCCCCTCTCCCTTTGGGAGGGGGGAGTTTTTTACAGGCAAGCTTTGAACTTTTTCAATACCGCCCGATCCAGCATCAGCAGCGCCGCACGTAGGCCACCTGAGTAGCCCCAAAAAAAGCCCACCGGCAGATGACCCTTAGGCGCTGCCAGACGGGTTGTGAGCTCCCCATACCCCAGCCAGCGGCCCTGCACCTGCCAGCCGACTCTTTCCCCCATGCAGTCTTCGCGGGGCAAGGCTAAGAAGGAGCCCGAACGGATCCCTCCTCTTCCCTCCAAGTCACACTCCTGCCAAAGTTGCTTCTGGACGGTAAAGCCAAAGCGCCCATGGCTGGCCCGCACCCACAGTTGGTCAATCAGCCGCAGCATGGGGCAGGGGAAGGCCTGAACATCCTTGGGATCAAAAAAGCCCACTTGCGAGCGCCCAGCAAGCTTCAGCATCAGGGCTGTCGTCCAGCGATCCGCCTCCCCCCACTGCCCCGCTCGCAGCCGATCCCACAGACCTTGCAAGGCAGGGGCTGCTTCCCCCACCCACTCTGGCCAAGAGAGAGTTCCGGGCAGGGATCCCCCCTTCCCTCTCTCCTCTGGACAGACCTCAGGAAAAATCAGGGATCCGGATCCCTCTTCTCTTCCAGCTTTTTTGGCAGTGGCAGGGGTGGGAGGTGCCACCAGTTGCTCTAGCTCTTCCGCCGAGTGCCGGGACAGGAGCTGTTCCAGCTCGTCTTGGGGTTCTGGAGGCTGGGCCAAGATCTGCTCCAGCTCCCTCAGCTCTTGGGTGCGGATGGCTGGCTCAAAAGCAACCGGCTTCCTCCCTTGTTGAGAGGCTTCTGCCGGTAACAGTGCCAGCCACTCGGCCATGGTTTGCGGGCGCTCTTCTGGGTGGAGAGCCATCCCTTTGAGAATGGCAGCCTCCACAACCTCGGGAATGTTGGGGTTAAGGCTGCGAGGGGTATCCAACTGGCGGCCTGTGGCCCGCACTGGCGCACACATAGGCACCATCCCCGTCAGCGCCGTGTAGAGGGTTGCTGCCAAGGCGTAGACATCGGTGAAGGCGCCGCGGCGGCGCAAGCTGTCGTATTGCTCTAGAGGAGCATAGCCATCGGTGCCGTAGGAGGTGTGGCGTTGGATCAGACCTTGGGTGTAGCCGCGAGCTAGGCCAAAGTCGATCAAAACTGCCTGCCCGGATCCCTCCCGCACCATGATGTTGGATGGCTTCACATCCCGATGCAGGATCCCCTGTTCGTGCAGGGCCATCAGGGCGGATCCCACCTCCCGCGTCAGGCGCAGGGCTTCCGGCAGGGGCAACGGCCCTTTTTGCCGCAGAAGCTGGTGCAGAGTCTGGCCGCGGATGTACTCCATCACAATACACCAGCGCTCCTGCTCCCAGATCACTTCTTCCACCTTCACCACATGGGGATGGTGGCAGCGGGCCAGTTGCAGCGCCTCGTTCATGAAGTTCTGCTGGAAGCGGGGATAGTCGGGATCCTCACGAAGGCTGTCGTTCAAAACTTTGATAACCACCTGGTCGGCACGGACGTTATCCCAGGCCCGGTAGGTAATGCCGAAGCCCCCCTCTCCTAAGATGGCCTCAATGCGGTAGCGCCCCCCCTGTAGTCTTTCGCCGACTGCCCAAGCCATACCTGACCCCCGCCTCTAGGGCCATTGTGTCACGGGGATCAGTAAATTGACGGCACATAAAACTGCTTAGAAGTCTACGGGCAGCACTCCAGTTTTCACCTGGAAGGTGCGCGCCTGTCCATCGCGGATGACCCGCAGCGTCAGCGTATTGCCCACCCCAGCGGCTTCCACCAACTGCTGCACCTGCTCGGCATCGCGGATGGCCTGCCCATTGATTTCAGTGATCACATCCCCCTCCCGCAAGCCAATCTCCTCAGCCGGGGATCCCGAAATCACCTGCCCGATCAAGACCCCTTCTTCCACTGTCAGCGTGGTGGGACGAGCGGGGTCGCGGTTGAGGCGCGCCACAATGTCGGGGTTGAGGGTGATCATGCGAATGCCCAAGAAAGCGTGCTCTACCCGACCATTCCGGATCAATTGCTCGGCAATGTCTATGGCGCGGTTGATGGGGATGGAAAAGCCGACGCTCTGAGCTCGCTGGAAGATGGCCGTATTCACCCCAATCACACGCCCTTCCGCATCCAGCAACGGGCCGCCCGAGTTGCCGGGGTTAATGGCCGCATCCGTTTGCAGGAAAGTCACCCGCTTGTTGACAGCTCCAATTTGCCCGGAGGAGCGCCCGACGGCGCTGATGATCCCAGCAGTCACGGTATTGTCTAGGCCCAGCGGGTTGCCAATGGCAATAGCCCAATCCCCTGGTCGCACCAAGTCAGAGTTACCCAGGGTAACCGTGGGCAGATTCTCCCCCTCAATTTTGATCACTGCGATATCGGTAACCGGGTCTGAGCCCTTCACCTCCCCTTCAAAGGTGCGCCCATCCAGCAGATGAACCCTGACTCGCTCGCTGCCTTCCACCACATGGGCGTTGGTGAGGATCAGGCCACTGGCGTCGATGATAAAGCCCGATCCGGTGCCCTCCTGCTGAAACTCCTGCGGCAACTGCGGTATCTGATTTCCAAAGAAGCGGCGAAACAGGGGCTGGTTGAACAGTTCTGGGTTGACCCCCCTCGACACAGTGCGGGTGGCATCGATGCGCACCACCGCTGGGCCGACCTTTTGGGCGACTGCAGCAATAAAATTGGAAGGCCGGACAGCATCGGCGGGAGGAGCAGAATTCGCAGCCTCAGGGCGGGGCTCAGACCAGGGCAAAAGGGATCCCACTCCCTCACCGGCCCGTTGCGTCCAAGTGACCAGAGGAGTTTGCTGTAACCACTCCTGCCCCGCTCGAGACGATAGCCAGACCCCACCCGCGACGCCTCCACCAAACAGAGCCATCGCCAAAAGTGTGTGCCGTAGAATCCGCGCCATGATCCCTCCCAAAGCTAAGCCGTATCGCCAAGACTCAAAAGGCGTGAACCCGCTCCCCCGACTTACGCCATCAAGACCCAGTTCACTCCTGGTCTATTCTATCTATATCTATTCCTACTCTTTACTTTTGGATGTTCGGGGTATGTGTGCTTACCCTAGCAAATCTTGCGGACAGAGGCAGTGCTCGAAACGCCCAAAATGATCGGGGATCCGAGCGAGCTCCATTCCTCCGAGCCGCAAGGGTGGGATCTGTGGCAGCGCCACCGCGCCTGGATGCAGTTGGCCTTGCGAGAAGCTGAGCAAGCGGGAGAAGCTGGAGAGGTGCCGGTGGCCGCTCTGGTGGTGGGGCCAGGGGAAAAGTTGCTGGCTTTGAGCAGCAACCGGCGGGAACGGGATCGGGATCCCACGGCCCATGCGGAGATCCTAGCCCTACGGCAGGCAGGGCAACGGCTGGGAGATTGGCAACTGCGGGGCTGTCGGCTGTACGTCACGCTTGAGCCTTGCCCCATGTGTGCCGGGGCCATCAGCCAATCGCGGCTGGCTCAGGTGGTTTACGGTGCAGACGATCCCAAGGCCGGGGCTTTGCGCAGTGTACTCAATTTGCCTGCCTCCGCTGCCAGCTTCCATTGCCCGGAGGTCATCGGCGGAGTCTGCGAGGCCGAGTGTCGCCGCCTATTGCAGCAGTGGTTTTGCCACCGCCGCGGGATCTCCTCTGAGCCGGCTGAATCCTGACCGAGGGACTGGGGGCGGAAAATTCTGGGTTGAAGTCGTGCATCTGCAGGATGTTTTTGATACTGTCATAACGGGTTCGGCTGGCCCTTGCCCGGGATCCCGCACCAGCCTCAAAAAAGGCTTTCCGAGTGCGGGATCTCTTGAGCCCAACGGTGGCCGCTTGGGTTGTTGAGGGTGCGTCGGCCCTATGCCTGGATTCTCAAAACCCGACTTGTCTGGGATCCCTCGCTGGCTATGCCCAGCGGCGGGTAGTCTTTCACAGAGGATTGGTGTGTGACTATTACCCTCTCCTTCTCTCCTCCGCCATCAGCCTCGATTAGAGGTATTGCCCTCCTGGTTTGGGCTTGGCTGTGCTTGACCTTTCCGGTGCAGGCACGGGTGCTGCTGCGGGTAGGTATTGCCGTCAACAAGCCCCAGGTCACCGTCGGCAGCTCTACTGGAGCCCGCCTGTTGAATGCCCAGGGACAACCCCTGGCAGAGGTGCAGGCCATGCAACCGCTGCAGGCCAGCCGTTCGGGTTCAGCAGTCAGTTTGGCTGGCCAACAGGGAGAACGTCTTTACCTGCAGCCCACTGTCCCCGATGGGTTGGTGTTTATTGACCAGAATTGGTACCGCGGCTGGGTGGAGCTGATCCCTGGCGAGCGCGGGGTGATTGCCATCAACCAAGTTGGCTTGGAGGACTACGTTTCCAGCGTAGTGGGCAGCGAGATGGGACACCGTTTTCCCATGGAGGCTCTCAAAGCCCAAGCCGTGGCCTCCCGCACCTATGCCCTCTACCACCGCAGTCGCCGTTCCCAGCAGCCTTTTGACTTAGGAAACGGGATTGATTGGCAGGTTTACAAGGGAGTGGCTGCCGAATCCAGCCGTACCCAAGCGGCTGCCCGTGAGACCGCCGGGCAGGTTCTCATCCACCAGGGGCAGTTGATCAATGCGGTTTTCCACTCCTCTGCGGGGGGACATACGGATGATGCAGGCAATGTCTGGTTAGAGTCGCGGCCCTACTTACAGGGGGTGCCGGATTTCGATCAGCACTCACCGGTGTTTAGCTGGACGGCCACCGTTCCTGCCCAGCAGATTCAGCAGTTGGCTGCCGGGATCGGTGCCATTCGTTCTGTGGAGGTACTGCGCAGCTCCCCGTGGGGACGGGCAATCACGGTGCGCTTGACGGGATCCCAAGGAATCAAAGATCTCAGTGCTGGCGATTTTCGTCGGGCTCTAGGGTTGCGCAGCACAAAGATTGCCATTAGCCCGCGCGGGGATGCCACCACTACAGCCAGCTTGGCTCCTGTGGCAGGGACATTCCCGGCTTTCTTTGAGATTCATGGGCGGGGCTACGGGCACGGGGTGGGCATGAGCCAGTGGGGAGCTGCCGCCCTGGCCAGCCAAAACTACTCTTACCAACAGATCCTCAGCCACTACTACCGCAACACCAGTCTGGCAGTGGTGGAAGGACGTTAAGGCTCAACTTCAAGGAGAAGCCAACAAAATAATCGATTGGTAGCAAAAGTAGCTGCAGTTTTTAAGAGCTTATGAGAAGCAGCATTCTGAGCATTCTATACAGATCTGGAGGGGTTTCCCAAGGGTTCGTTGGGGTTCTGTAGATTTTGTTAACTTTGAGTTAACTCTAACGTTGCACCATCTCTTACGATAGACGGGCAGCTTCTAGACGGGCAGCTTCTGCCGGAATCGAAAGCTGGCCTGCCTGCGACCCCTGTTTTTGAAGGCTCCGCGCTGCTGTGGCAAGATCGGGAGAAGCCCTGGAAAATTTGGGTTACGTCCCCTGAAGATTTTGTAGAGATCTTGAATTCCCCCCTCAGAATCCTCAGGATCGGCTCAATAATAATTGAGATACGTTTACCAGGATCGACCTCTACCTCTTCTTTTTCGAGCCCATAACTTTAACCCCAGGTATCTGCCCTATGTCCATTGCCACCTTAGCTCCTGCTTTTCCCGAACGTTGTCCGGTGCTGCCGGAAGCGCTCACGCCCCTGTGCGAGATCGCCCGCAACTATTGGTGGACCTGGAACCCGGATCACCTCACCATTTTCCGGGAAATGGATCCCGCCCTGTGGGAAAAAACCTCCCACAACCCGGTGCGCATGCTGGAGGAGGTTTCCTACTTGCGGTTGGCAGCCTTGGCCACCGATGTGAACTACCTCAACACGTTGAACCGGATGGTGCAGTCCTATCGGAAGTACATGGCGGCTGAGGATACCTGGGCCAAGCGCACCATGAAAACCTACGACTGGCAGCGTCCTATTGCCTATTTCTGTGCCGAATACGGCTTGCACGAGTCTTTGCCCACCTACTCTGGCGGGCTAGGTATGTTGGCCGCCGATCACCTCAAGTCGGCCTCGGATTTGGGAGTGCCCCTGGTGGCCATCGGGTTGCTCTACCGTCAGGGCTACTTCCAACAGCGCCTGGACAACAATGGCTGGCAGGGAGAGCTTTATGAAGACTCTGAGTTTGAGTCTCTGCCGTTGACTTTGGTGCGTCAGCCGGATGGCAGCCCTCTGTTGGTGGAAGTGGCGATGCGGCAGCGGTTGGTGAAGGCGCGGGCCTGGCGGGCGGACGTGGGCCGGGTGCCGCTCTTTCTGCTGGACACCGACCTGCCGGAGAACGACCCCATCGACCGCTGGATTACCGCCCACCTCTACGGGGGCAGCACCGATACTCGCATTGCCCAAGAGTGCATCCTGGGTATCGGTGGGGTGCGCCTGCTGCGCCAGTTGGGTTTGGATCCCATGGTTTATCACATGAATGAAGGGCACGCTGCTTTCCTGACGCTGGAGTTGCTGCGGGAGGAAGTGGCGCGGGGTACCCCCTTCGAGACGGCGGAGGCCAAGGTGCGGGAAAAATGTGTGTTTACTACCCATACACCGGTGCCGGCTGGCCACGATGCCTTTAGCCCCAATGAGATGGATGCGTTCTTTGCCTCCTTCTGGCCTCAACTGGGCCTGACGCGGGAACAATTTTTGGCTTTGGGAGCTCGGCGCACCGGGGATCCCTGGGAGCGCTTTAACATGACGGTGCTGGCTTTGCGGTACGCGCGGGCAGCCAATGGCGTAAGCAAGCTCCACGGACGGGTTTCTCGCGAAATGTGGCATGTGCTCTACCCCGAGCGATCGGTGGATGAGGTGCCCATCAGCTCCATTACCAATGGGGTTCACGCCCGTACCTGGGTTTCCCCTCTTTTTTGGAACCTCTACGACCAGTACTTGGGCCCCGATTGGCCGGAGCGGGTGTCAGACCCGGAACTGTGGGCCAAGGTGGAAGAGATCCCAGATGAAGAACTGTGGCGGCGCAAAGAGGCTCTGCGGGAGCGGCTGGTGTCTTTTACCCGTCACCGGGTGTTGCGGGCCCGGCGCAATCGCGGCGAAAGCAATGAGCGCATCCAAGCGGTCAACCAGTTGCTGGATCCCAAGGTCTTGACGATTGGGTTTGCCCGTCGCTTCAGCACCTACAAGCGAGGAGATTTGATCCTGCGCGATCTGGAGCGAATTACCCGCATCTTCACCAACAAAGAGTACCCTGTACAGATTATCTTCGCCGGCAAGGCCCATCCCCGGGACGAAGGGGGCAAGCGCCTGATTCAGCGGGTGGTGGAATGGTCCAACCGGCCTGAGGTGGCCAACCGGGTCGCCTTCATCGAAAATTACGATGCCTATGTCGCTCGCAATTTGGTGCAGGGGGTCGATGTGTGGCTGAACAACCCGCGACGCCCTCTGGAAGCCTCTGGCACTTCAGGGCAAAAGGTGGGCTTCAGTGGGGGATTGAATTTGTCGGTGCTGGATGGGTGGTGGCCGGAGGGTTACAACGGTCGCAATGGCTGGGCTATTGGCCAAGAAATCGAAGGTCTGGATCCCGCTGCCCAAGACGACTTGGACGCCAACTCCCTCTACGACTTGTTGGAGTATGAGGTGATCCCCATGTTCTACGACCGGGATGAGAAAGGGATCCCACGTCGTTGGATTGCCCGCATGAAGGAGGCCATCCGCACCCTCAACCCCGTTTTCAACACCGACCGCATGGTAGCGGAGTACGTGCTGAAAATCTACGAGCCTCAGCCCCTGGAAGCAGAGGCGAGCCGGACTTTGTTGGGTTCGGCTGTTGCCGGCTAGGGTGGACTCCCCCTCTCCCAGCGCAAATCATACAAAACATTGGGATCCCTCTCTCCTCAAGAGGAAAAGCAGGGATCGCAAGTTTGAGCTTGGGGACAAGAGACTAGGCGCTGGCGTTGACGGCCATAGGAAGCGTCAGCGGTTCTGGCTCCTCTTCGGGGGGCAGCATCACCACCTCAGAGTTGTCGATGATGGCCTGCAGCTCTTCCCCATCGATGGTTTCGGCCTCCACCAGGCGGCGGGCAATCCGATCCAAGAGGGCACGGTTTTCCCGAATCAAGTAGGTGGCCCGTTGGTAGGCCTCGTTCACCAGCCGCCGCACCTCTTCGTCAATGAGGGCCGCTGTTTCCTCCGAGAAATCCCGTTCTGCGGCGATTTCCCGGCCCAGGAAAATGTTGGTGTACTGGCGACCTAGGGCCACATTGCCCAGTCGGTCGCTCATGCCAAAGCGGGTCACCATGTTGCGGGCGATGCGGGCCACCTGTTGCAGGTCGCTGGCTGCCCCCGTGGTGATCTCCGACTCTCCGTAGACCACTTCTTCGGCCACACGCCCACCCAAGGCAACGGTCATCATGTTCTTCAGATGGGCACGGGTGGTTAGTCCCATGTCGTCATCGCTGGGCATGAACCAGGTGAGGCCACCTGCTTGTCCCCGGGGGATGATCGTCACTTTTTGGATGGGATCGTAGTTGGGCAAGAGGGATCCCACCAGGGCATGGCCCGCCTCGTGGTAGGCCACCAACTCCTTGCGCCGCTCGCTCATCAGCCGATCCTTCTTCTCCGGGCCGGCCAACACCCGATCCACCGCGTCGTTGATCTCGTCCATGGAGATCTCAGTGAGGTTGCGGCGGGCTGCCAGAATGGCTGCTTCGTTCAGGAGGTTGGCCAAATCGGCACCGGTAAACCCAGGAGTACGGCGGGCCAATTTCTCCAGATCCACATCGGCAGACAGGGTTTTGCCGCGGGCATGCACCTTGAGGATCTCCAGGCGGCCTTGGAAGTCGGGGCGATCCACCGTAACTTGGCGGTCGAAGCGACCGGGCCGCAGCAGCGCCGCATCCAGCACATCCGGTCGGTTGGTGGCGGCGATGACGATAATGCCGGAGTTGCCCTCAAAACCGTCCATCTCGGTGAGCAACTGGTTCAGGGTCTGCTCCCGTTCGTCGTTGCCACCTCCCAAGCCAGCTCCCCGCTGGCGACCGACCGCATCAATTTCGTCGATGAAGACGATACAGGGAGCATTTTGCTTGGCCTGCTCGAACAGGTCCCGTACCCGCGAGGCCCCCACCCCAACAAACATCTCCACAAACTCAGAGCCAGAGATGGAGAAAAAGGGCACACCCGCCTCTCCGGCTACGGCGCGGGCCAACAGGGTCTTACCTGTGCCGGGCGGGCCCACCAGCAATACCCCGCGGGGGATCTTGGCTCCCAAAGCTGTGAAGCGCTCTGAATTTTTCAGGAAATCCACCACCTCTGCCAGCTCTAGCTTGGCCTGATCGATGCCGGCCACATCGTTGAAGGTAATTTGGGTTTTCGGCTCCATCTGCACCCGTGCCCTGGATTTGCCGAAGTTGAGAGCTTGGCTGCCTGGGCCATTTTGAGCCCGCCGCAGCAGGAAAAAGAGCCCCAGCAAGAGCAAAACCGGCAGGAAGAAGGTGCTGAGAATGCGCCCGAGTAGCCCCTCCTCTTGAACAGGGCGTACCGCCAGCTCCACCCCGTTGGCAACCAGGGTGTTCTCAAACTCAGGGGTAAGGGGGGGCAGATTCACCTGCACTTGGGTGGCGCGGTTGTTGATTTCTGCCTCGGCAATGGCAACTTGGCGACCATCCGGGGCCGTCTCCACCAAAACTTTGCTGACCTCGCCCCGTTCAACACGGCTGATCAGGTCGGAGTAGCTGATCTCCAAACGCTCAGGCGGGCGGGTACCCAAGAAGGTGGTGGCTAAAGAGATCAAGACGATGGCCAGTAGCGCATATAACCCCGCGCTTCTCCATTTCTTGTTTTTACCTTTCTGACTCACGGAAGTGTTTCCTCCCAAAGGGTGTTTTTGAATCGAACTCGCAGATGGCGACTTGTGGGTAACAATCTGGGGTCGGGTGGGTTCTTGCAGCAACAGACTGTTAATTAATATTAACCTGAGTAAACTACCCGGCTCCGACCGCTAAGCGGTACGGAGCGGGCTTTCAGTAGCCCTGAGCCTGCTCTGCTCTACCAGAGAACAAAACAGGCCCGAACCTCTAGGCTGGTTTACGGCAGCCCCCAAGAGCGCAATTACGTTTGCACCATTCAAGTCCGCATCTCCTTCCCATCCACAGTGCCCACACTTGAACGACTTGCCACTGCGGTAGGATTGCGCAGGATCGGGATGGATATGCAAACACTTGTGGCAGGTCTGCGACGTGTAGGCGGGCGGCACAAGAATCAGAGAAACCCCTGCAACCCTCGCCTTGTACTCCAGAAACTGACGTAGTTGGTAGAACGCCCAACTGTTGGTTCTGCGCCGCTCGGCTTTGCTGCGCGGCTGTTGATTGACCCTTTCCCGGATCCCTGTCAGGTCTTCCAGAGCAATAGCGCTGCTTGTGACCTTTGCCCTAGAGACAATAGCTTTGGAGATGCGATGATTGACCCACGCCTGAAAGCGTCTCTCCTTGCCAGACAGCCGTTGCAACAGTTCTCTGCATCTGCGCCGCGAACTGCGTGTGCCCTTACTGGCTTTACGTTGGAGCGCCGCTCTCAATCGAGAGTAGTGGTCGCGGACTCTGTTCAACTGCTGTCCATTCCAGTTGTCCCCCTCTGACGTATGGGCAATATCTGTCCTCCCCAAGTCCACCCCGATCACCTTGTCGGTATCTTGTTGCTTGGGTGGCTTTTTCTCTACGCAAATCTGGATGTAGTAGGAGCCATCTTTGCGCTTGACCAGGGTGGCAGATTTGGGGTTGGAACCAGCCAGCATCCCACGCTGGTAGTTGCCAATAGCCAGTTCAAAGCGTTTTCTCCCTTCCACCGTGGTCAGCGACACCGTCCAGTCTTTTTGACGGAACGAAAAGATGCGAGCATCGTAGGTAACAAAGCCGCTCTTAAACTCCTTGACGGGACGCTTTTTCTGCTTAGCCACTTTGCGGGAACCCGCTACCCGTCTGCACACCTGTTGAGCCAAGTTACTGGACAAGCCAAACCGGGCTCGAATCTCGTAGTAGCAAAGGGATTGCAGCTTGACCGCGTTGACGATCTTCTCCTGCGTGTTCTGGTTGACCCAGTTCAATGCCTGTACAAAGGCATCCATCGTCGCGTCCAATTTGGCGGCTTGCGACGGGGACACCTTGAGCTTGCAGGAGACGGTCAGGACTTGGGTCATGGTTCTATTGTAACCTCGCATTCCTCCCGGCACTGACCCTACGGGTACAGTGCGGGGCTCCTGCGATTTCTAGCTGAGAGGGTTGCCGGGGATCCCTGCAATTCCCCTCTTCTGGCCAGGAGTTTGGGGATAGGATTGAGGGACCAAGGCTGTGCCGTCAGCCAGGATAGGTGGTGTTTTTTCCATTCTCATTCCAGCTTGCCCAGGGATCCCTATGCTGACTCAACTGCGCGAACTGAGCATCGCTGCCGACGGGCGCTATCTCAGGGATGAGGAGCTGCAGTTCATGGAGACCTATCTAGCCTCCTTTGACCTACGCCTGAGCGCCTATCGCAAGATCCAGGCGGCGGAAGCCCAGATCATCCGGGATGTGGAGATGAAAATGCGCGCGCTGGATCCCTACTTGCTCATGCGAGGGGTGGAAGACTTCAGCAACAAGTGGAAAGCTGACACCGTGCGGGTTCTGCGCCTCTCGGCTTTGGCCATGCTCCTGGACGATGAGCAACGCTACAAAGATCGATTTCTCTACTGGTTCCAGACCTTAATGCGGGCCTTCCGCACCCAACGCAGTTGCGAGGCCACCTATCGCTTTCTGCAAGAGGTGATAGCCAATTACCTCACCCCCGAAGAAACCAAGTTGATCAGGCCGATTCTGGAAACCAACCGCACGCTGTTGGGCCTCAACTAGGCAGCCGTCTCAGCAGATTCTCCAGAACCAGCCGACTCCACCACCTCCAGCTCATCAGCCTGGAGATGGGCACGGAACTTGTTGTCAAACTGCACCTGAAAGGGAAAATTGGCGCTGATCGGGCGGCCATTCCAATCCCGAAGCACGGCCTTCAGTTCCCCTTCCATACCTTTGAGGTCAAAAGGTTGATTGCGATGTTCCGGGTGGTGATAGACAATCACGCTGGTACGCACCCGCACCCGATCTCCAACTTTCATGTCTTGCCCTCCTAACAAGGCGGCCCACCACAGGAACCCACTGGAAACACTCTAGCTCAATCTCTAAGCAAACCTTCGAGATGTGGAGAAGTATGTGGAAACTGAAACAGTAGTTTGTATTTTCCTCAGGGTCATCTTCATGTTGGGAAGCCCCAGAACATCCCCTCAAAGTCAACCCAGAGAAGGCCCGTCTCAACCAATGGGATCCCTCTGGAGCCAACAGCGCCGCTCACTGGATCCCTGGGTTGTATAGATGGGATCCCTATTGGGCAGGAGGCTGGTTTCGCCGGAAAAAGCTGCGTCTAGCCAATCTCAGCTTCCACCGGGATCTGGGAAAGAGAGAAGGCGACCTTTTGTTGCTGATACATTTACGCTGAACACTGCTGAACATCACTGTTCAACTATGCAGCGATAGCATTCTGTTTGTTTCCATTCGCGTTAGCGGGACGGAGTCCAAACAGAATGGCGGTATCCCGCAAAGCTTTGAGTAGAATACCCAAAGCGCAGTTTCCGTGTCGTCTTACTACCAATTTTCTGCTTTGCTTTGGCTACCATGTTGGCAGACTCGAAAGTAAACAGAAAGATCAACTGGTAGTAATCCGTACTGAACATATTTTATCAACTAGAGTCATGCTCCACCAAGCGGTCGAATTCTCGCTCGAAGGTGACCAAGGCCCGGTTGGTTTTGCCCCCCAAGTAGAGCCCCGCCTCCGTTTGCAAAGCCCAGATTTGGCTGTAGCTGAAGTAGCTCATCACCACCCCCACCATCAACAGGCCAAATCCGAGATACACCGCAGGGATCCCCGGATCGGATTTAATTTGCAGTCCGGTAGCGCCGATCACCTCATCCAGATGCAGAGTGAGCGGGTTGGGGAAGCGTTGGGGAGCGATTTCGTCGAGGGCCAAGCTCATGCCTTGGCGCAGGGATCCCATCCATTGCCCTTCAGTGTCGTAGAGCAGGGCTGTCCCCTGCAAATCCGGCAGCAGCAGCGTGAGTCCCTGGCTCATGTCCGGCTGGGTGGGCACAAAAGCGCCCCAGAGTTTGTTGCCTGCCTCGGTACGCACCGGCACCACCGGGATTTGAAAAGTGGGGCTGTTGTTGATGCGGATGCGGATGCTGTCGATGCTCCAATCGGCTTGGTAGAGGGTCACACCCCGGTAGGAGAGAGGATGGTTGACGGAAATGGTCTGACGTTTAACCTCCTGACCCTGATCCAAAATCGAGAGGTCGGAATAAAACTGCTTGACCCGGCCATCGGCAGCGTAGTCAATCCAGAAGCGATTGGCCCGAATTTGCCAGGTAGGCAAGTGAGCGCGAGCCAGATCCCCTGCTCCGGTCAAGTGTTGAATAGAAGCCACGCCGCCGCTGGGAATGAGTTCTTGGGCCTTGAAGCCGCTAATGCTGCCCCAAATCGCCCCCAGCAAGATCAGCAGCATGCTGACATGCACCAAGATGGGGCCGATCCTGCCGATTAACCCCTTGCGGGCGTAGAGGTAATGGCCCTCCTGAAACACCAGATAGCCCTGTCGGTGCAACCGCTCTGGCAGACCTTGTAAGGATTGCTGAGGCAGATACGTCCGAAACGGCAGGCGCTGAAAAGACTGCGGACGGGTGAGATAGCTCCAACGGCGAGCCACCTTCAACATCGGCCATTGGCGCGTCAGGGAACAGGCGGCAAGGCTGCTGCCGAACAGGATCAAAATGGCCAGAAACCAAGGGGTGCGGTAGACGTGATCCAATCCCAAGTTCAGGATCACCCGCCACGTGAGAAAGCCAAACAGGGCCGGATGCTCCGGATAGTGGGCTTGATAAAAAGCCGCTGTTTCCTCTTGCTCAATTACCGTGCCGGTGGCGCTCAAAACCGCAATCGCCAACAAAAGGCCGATGGCCAGGCGCAGATCCGCCAGCAGCGGCAGCAGCTCATGACGAAAGTACCGCCGCAGCGAGGAAACCCAGCGGGCAAGCGGGAGAGAGTATATGACCATGAGAAGTTTGTCGGCTTAAGATTCAGACCGCTGCTCTTGCCAGGCAAGGTGCAGTCCCCAACAGGGTGCTGTAGGTGTAGCCCCATCTTAGCCTGCAGCAGCAGGGATCCCTTAGGCCCAAGCCGACAAGATTGTTACGCTGCCGAACCCCACCAACACCACCCCACTGGCATAAGTGAGCCAGCCCGACCAGCGCCGCAGGGCCAACAGTTGCTTCACCGCTCCGGTAAACACCCCCGCCAGGAGCAGGGGAAAGGCCAATCCCAGCCCGTAAGCCAGCAGCAGCCCGCCTCCTACCCATGGCTGCCCTGTGGTGGAAACCCAGGCCAGCAAAGCCACCAAAACCGGCGTACTGCAGGGAGAGGCCACCAGGCCAAAAGTTAACCCCAGCAACACTGCCCGACCCAGCCTGGGCCATTCTCCGGGAATCTCGAGGCGGTTAAACCAATTGGGAAAACGCAGGGGGATCACCTCTAACAAGTTCAGCCCCATCAAAATAGCAATTCCCCCCACCACAACAGGCCCGAAGGATCCGGTTTGTCCGTAAACGCGACCCAGCAAAGCTGCCGACAAACCCAGCAGGGTCAGGGTAAAAGCCACCCCAGCCGCAAAACCCAAAGATTGAGCCCAAACTTGCCGCCGCCCTTCCCCAGCCGTTTCCTCAGAAGCGGGGGTGTAGCCGCCGATGTAGCCGATGGTCACCGGCAGCATAGACAACGTGCAGGGGGAAAGACTGGTGAGCAAGCCCGCCAGACCCACCACCAACAGACTAACGGGAGAAAGGTGCTGCAGTTGAAACTGCACCAGCTCAGTTGCCCATTGTTCCAGTTGGTAAAGCCAAAGCTGAGCCGCATTCAACATAAGCTCAATCTGTCAACATAAGCCCAAGGTAGCATGAAGGATCCCCGAGCCCGTTCAAGATATCTTTGCTATCCATTCCCACCGCCCAGGTTGTGGAGAATTTCGCGAGGATGGTTGACCGGGAACTGCTGCCATTCTTGTTGAGTTCGTTGCAGCACCCGGAGCAATTCGTCCCACTTTTCGCCATCGATCAACCGCTCTATCTGTCGTAACTGGGCTTGGTAGCTGCTCAGGGCAGTCAGCAGCGCCTGCCGGTTGTGGCGGGCCATCTCCAAACCCAATTGCGGGATCCCTCCGCCAACACGGCTGGTATCGCGGAATCCGCTGCTGGCCAAAGTGCGGGCCAATTCCAGAATCGCGGGATCCTCCTCCTGGCTGACGGCTGCGATCAAACTGGCGCTGACCATAACTGGCAAATGGCTGATCCAGGCCACCGCTCGGTCATGGCGGGCGGGATCCGTGAGGACAGCTTCTGCGCCAACAGCAGCAATCAGTTCTTTCACCGCATCGAGAGCCTGAGGTTGGGTCTCGGCGATGGGAGTGAGCACGTAGGGCCGCTCCTGAAACAAGTCAGCTTCTGCCGCTTGGATCCCTTGCAGGCTTTTGCCGGCCATGGGGTGCCCCCCCACAAACCAGGGCCACAATTCGGTTGCCGGAGCAACGATGGGCTGCTTAACCGAGCCGACATCGCTCACCACGGTTTCTGCCGACAAATAAGGCACCAGGGCGGCTAGGGTGGCCAACACCTGCTCCAGAGGGGTACAGATCAGCACCATTTGCGGATCAAAGCGAGCCAACTGGGCCAACTCGGTTCCACAGCCTTGGACAGCACCCCGTTCCAGAGCCTGTTTGCAGGTGGCCGGGTTGCGGCTTATCCCCCAGACGGGATATCCCTTTTCGGTCAGTTTGAGGGCCAGGGATCCGCCAATCAACCCCAACCCGACAATGGCAATGCGCATAGTATCTCAGTAAGCCAGTGAAACTCCTTTTTGGACACCACCAACAACCGCTTCCAGGTGTAGTAGGAGGCTGCTCCCGTAGCTCAGCGATACTCGCCACCGGCGGGCAAGCCTAGTTCCTTCCGAAGCTCCCGCCGCAGCAGCTAAATTCTCGGCCAGGGACTGTCCACTTGTCCATTTTTAAGTCAATATAGGGGTAATATCCGGGCTTGCTTGCCCTGCGGATTCGTGGTAGCCAAACTGGCCTCCGACAGGAAAAACAAGGGCAGGCCTTGGATGTATTGGCAGGAGCTCGGCCCGCTGTGGACTGCTGTTGCGCCGAAGGGATCCCAGCCTTTCGTGCCGGCTCAGCGCAGTTCTTCTTCGCTTACTCAAGAGCAGGTGTCCCTCTTCTCAGCGATTCTCCAGAACTGTACCCATCGAGCCACTTTCACAGCGGGCTCGGCTTTTGGCCTGCGAGTTCCCGCTTTAACCCCCGTTGGGGAGCACTCTGTCGTTTAGGAGATTCTATGCCTAGTGAACCCAAAACCCGCAAGAGCCGTGAAAGCACTAACCCGCGCCCGCGCGACCGTCGTCGTGAATCGGCCAAAGGGAGCAAAGGGGCAGTCTCAGCCACCCATCTCTCCTTGCCGAAGCTAATTCAAGAGAATGCGGTGCTCCAATCTCGCAGCCAGTTGTTGTTGATGTACAGTGACTTCCAAACCGAAATGCCCAACGATGGCAAAACCGGTGTGGGCACTTGGCTACAGTCTCGACTCAAGGAGCACGGCATGCCCAGCCTGCTGCGTTTTGGCCCCCGCTCCCGCCCCCAGGTTTTCCGCCGCGATGAATTTTCCGAGTGGATTACGCTGGCTCTGGCCTCTGTTAACCCCAACAGCGATACTGCCCCCCAAGAGCACCTGAGCTAGGCCGGAAGGGGAAGTTGAGCGGTAGAAGCAGAGGTTGCTGGCCCAGGGATCCCGCCACGCCCGTTGAGGGAAGAGGGTGAACTGGGCTTTTCTGTATCCGGCAACAGCAGGTCGCGGATGAGGCGAGCTGCCGAGCGTTGCAACCAGCGGGAGGCCAATTGACGGCCCAGTTGTTGAGCTTCCGGTTTGGCAGCCACCTTGGCAACAATCGGCAGAAGCTGCAGCGGCTGAAAGCTCGGGTTGCTGCTGAGGAGTTCCCACAGACGCTGCAAATGAGCCAAGCCATCTGAGCCACCCTGGGATCCCGAGCTGGAAAAGAGCACATCCACTAGGCGCTCCCGCAGGAAAGCGCCCCGCTCAGAAAAGATAAAATCAACGGCCTTTTCCAGGGATCCCTGTAGATCAAAATCCTCGCTGTTGACGGCGTTGCGCAGCAGGTTCTCCAGGCGGTTCCAGCGAAATTGCCCCTGGTTAAACAGCAGCTCCCGCAGAGATACGCGCAGCTCCGGGGCCGGGTCGGTGAGCAGGCGCTGAGCCACGTAGGGATAGGCCACGCTCAACACCTTAAAGTTGGGATCCAGGCCGATGGCGATCCCTTCCAGGGTGAGCAAAGAGCGGATGATCAAGGCGTAGTAGGCGGGAACTCGAAAGGGAAAGTCGTACATCACCCCCGAGAGCCGATCGGTGATGCTCTTGAAATTCAGTTCGGAGACCGATTTGCCCATCGCTTCGGCGAAGACAGCTTCCAGAGCAGGGATGATGGGAGTCAGGTCGGTATCTGGATCCAGGAACTCCAAGTCCACGTAGTCTTGGGCCAGCCCGGCAAAGTCTCGGTTTACCAAATGCACAATCGCCTTGATCAGGCCGTAGCGCTGATGGGGCGCGATGGTGCTCATCATGCCGAAATCGATATAGGCCAGCCGCCCGTCGTACATGGCCAAGAGGTTGCCCGGGTGGGGATCGGCGTGGAAAAAGCCATTTTCCAAAAGCTGCTTGAGGGAGCAATTGACACCGATCTCGATCAAGTGCCGTCCATCCAGCCCCGCAGCAGCGATTTTGTCAACCTGAGTCAGCTTGATGCCATCAATCCACTCCATCGTCAGCACCTTGGTGCGGGTGTACTCCCAGTAAATTTTGGGAGCGTAGATGGAGGGGTGACGGTACAGCGCCAGGAACCGCTCGGCATTGCGGCCCTCCTGCGTGTAGTCCATTTCTTCGTAGAGGCGCCCGGCAAACTCATCGACGATGCCCACCAGGTCGCTGCGGATGCGGCGGAAAGTGCGTTTGGCCCAGGCGGCCAGGCTGCGGACAATATACATGTCGAGAGAGATGCGCCCAATCAAGTCGGGCCGCTGCACCTTGACGGCGACTTTCTCCCCGCTGTGCAAGTAGGCCTGGTACACTTGCCCCAAGCTGGCGGCGGCAATCGGTTCAGGGCTGATCTCTCGAAAGATTTTGTCTATGGGTTTGCCGATCTCCGACTCGATGAGGGCAAAAGCAATGGCATTCTCGAAGGGGGGCAGCTCATCCTGCAGTTTGGCCAGCTCCTCCAGAAACAGGGGCGAAACCAGATCGGGACGGGTGGAGAGGGCTTGGCCGATTTTGATGGCTGTCGGCCCCAATTCCGTGAGGATCTCCCGTAGCCGGGCCGCATGTTTCGGGCGATTCTTCAGTTCTACTCCCCGCCAGCGATCCCAAAACACCCAGGCCAACAAGCCCAAAAAGGGGGTGATCAACTGAAACAGGCGCCGCACCACCAGATCCCAGCGCCCTCGATATTGCTTGGCCAACTGCTCTGGGTCGTAACGCAAGCTTGGCTCAGGAACCACCCCCAGATCTGCCGGAGGGATGGAGACAGCCCCAGAACCCAAGCCATCCTGCCTCGCTGCTATTGTCACTACCGGTGTTGCGCCCATAGATGCCCCAACGGATTCCGTAACACATCTTAACTTGCTGGCTCAGCCTGGCGACCCTCGGAGACAGCCACCGGCCTGCTCGATTGGGTTTGAAAAGGCGGGACGAACCTTCGGAATAAGGATCTTCAGTCTTCTCCCTGAGGAGTTGACAGCAGCCCACCTCTGGGGATCCCCGCCAAACCTAAAATGGGAAAACCGCGATCTCTGCCTTTGTGTCTGGATCCCCCCCTCTACGGCCTGCCGAGCCGAGTGTGACCGGATTTGCAGCCCTTAAGGCGCGCCACGTGCTGTTGGCCTTCTTGGTGATCAACCTGGGGGTAGGCTTGGGAGCCATCGCCTTGGCCCAGCTGTTTCATCTCCCATCTGACGATCCTCTGCTGGCCGACTTTGTCTATTGCGCTACATTTGTCCTCACCTGTATCTGGAGCTGGCGACGGGGGCAGCAAGCCCATCTGCAGATGAGACGGCTGTGGGGCAACTGGCGGGCTGCTATTCCTTGGGGATCCCTGCTGCGGGTGGTGCCGGCTTTGCTGGTGCTCTCCCTGGGCACAACTTTGTTGATGCTCTACCTGGTATCCCTGCCTGCGCCGGAGCTGGCGGAGTCGATGCTGCACTCACTGGGGGAAGAGGATAGGGAAACGGCCTGGCCGCAGATGTATCAGGGGTTGCGCTGGCTCTCGATTGGGGTGGTGGCCCCCATAACGGAGGAGTGGCTGTTTCGCGGCATCTTGCTACACCGCTGGGGCCTCAAGTGGGGCCTCTCCAGAGGTCTGCTGGCTTCTTCTGGGGTATTTGGCCTGCTGCACCCCAACCCCGTCGGGTTGACGGTGTTCGGCCTGGTGATGGGCCTGTTCTACTTGCAGACCCGCTCCCTGACCTTGCCTGTCTTGGCTCATGCCTTGAACAATCTCTTGGCTTTAGCGCTGGGATCCCTAGGAGGGGGAAGGATGGAACCAGCTGATCCAGTCGGGGCTTTCCACCTCTACTTTGGCCTGTTCTGTCTGGGGATAGCTGGGTTCATTTTGGTTCCCTTCGTCCGCTTCCATTGGCCGGAGCGTGGGGCTTGCTTGCCCTATTTCCTGAACCGCTGAGTATTGACTTCCTCACACTTTCCCTCCTGTCTGACGGACTTGTCTGACAGAAGAGCGCTGCCGTGGGATCCCCATGGGAAGTAGCGGAGGTTTGATTGATAAGGAATGCAAAGAAAACGCCAAAAACTGTCACTCGATCTCGGGAAAAAGCTGTGTGGATGGGGATATCCTGAAATAGGCAGCAACAGATTCCAGTGCAAAGTTTAGCTGTGGCTCGCCGGCCGATGGGGTAGTCGTTGGGCCGGGGGTCAGCCCAGAGGGTCAACATGGAAAGGCGGTCTTTTCTGCAAAAACTCCTCCTGGTTGCTGCCGGTCTTGGCCTATCCCCTGGCTGGTTGAGGGGCCGGGCTGAGCGATATGGGCAAGCTTTGGCGGCTGGCTCCCGCAAGCTGGCTGTTCTCATCGGTATTAACCGCTACCTTGGCGAGGGATCCGCGCTACAAGGGTGTTTGACAGATGTGGAGTTGCAGCGGGAGCTACTCCTCTATCGCTTTGGTTTTGACCCGGCAGACATTCTCACCCTTACCGATGGGGCAGCCACGCCGGCTGGGATCCAATCGGCCTTTGCAGAGCACTTGGGGGGTCAAGGTCACACGGCTGAAACGGTAGTGGTGCAGTTTAGCGGCTATGGCCAGTGGCGGCTGGGATCCGCGCCCAACTGTTGGCAGCCGGTGCTGCTGTTGTCTGGCTCTGAGGGAGTGGCAGCAATGGAGCTAGACAGCTTTTTCCGGCTTTTGGAAGGCTTGGGCACTGCCCAGATCACCACCCTTCTGGACTGTGGCTTTACCTATGTCTCGCCGTCGGTGCGAGGCAACTTGCAACTGCGTTCCCGTCCCCCAGCCGCGATCTCGGACTCCAAGGACTCCGTCCCGCTGGCGCGATCGGAGCCGCAGCGGGTTTGGCCGTCTCCGCCCAAGGGCTTGCTGATTTCGGCCACCACCCCGCAAGACTTGGCAGCAGAAGCCGCTTGGCCAGGATTCTATGCTGGGGTACTCACCTATCTGCTGACGCAGTACCTGTGGGAAACCACGCCTGCCACTCGTCTGCTGGTGGCCTTTAACCAAGTGGTTAGCCGGCGAGAGCTGGGCCTATTCGCCTGCCAACGCCCCACCTTGGAAGGCAAAGACACTGCTCGACACATCCACCCCTATTTTCTCATGCCCACACCGGCAGGGGTCAGCGGGGTAGTTCAAGAAGTGAAGGGAAATCGGGCTCAGGTGTGGTTAGGCGGGATCCCATCGGCGGCCCTGTGTGGTTTGCAGCCGGGTACTCTTTTGGTTCCCATTCCCGCCGATCCTTCCGCCTCTTCGCCGACGCCGCTGCTCATGCGTTCTCGCAGTGGGCTGTTGGCTCAGGTTCAGATGGCCAGTCCGGAAGGGCAGCTTCCCCCTGTGGGCACACCTTTGCGGGAGCAGCTGCGCGGCCTCTCCAGCACGCTCAAGCTTTTGGTTGGCCTAGAGGAGAACCTGGGCCGCATTGAAAAGGTGGATCTGACCAATGCCATTGCCGGCTACAGCTGGATGGAAACGGCCAACCCCCGCGAGCGACAGGTGGACTGTTTGTTGGGCCGCATCACCCCGGAAATGGCCACTGCTTTTAGGACTCCGTCCCGCTGGCGCGAACGGTCGGACACCCTGCTCAAACCCCTGGAAGTGAACAGCTACAGCCTGTTCTGGCCGGGGCGAGAATTGCTCCTGAATTCTTGTGGCCCGGTAGGAGAAGCCGCAGCAATGGCCGTCCAGCGGTTAGCTCCCCGTCTTGCCCATCTGCTGGCTGCCAAACGTTTGCGCACCACCCTCAATGCGGTTTCCTCTTCCTTGGCAGTGGTGGCGGAGTTGGCCGTCAAAGGTAAAGCTGCCAATCGCGCCAGCGGGACGGAGTCCTTAGCTCCCCCGTTGGCGGCACGCCTTGTCCAGTCCGCAACTTCCGCTCCTGCTGAGGTGGGTATGCAACGGTTTACGCGAGGGGATCCCTTGCATCTCACCCTTTGCAACAACAGCGATCAGCATCTGTTCGGCTACCTGTTGCTGATCGACCCGACCGGACAACTGCACCTGCTGGCCCCCCTGCCTCAGGACAACTTGGCCACACCTCTTCGCTTGGAAGCCAAGAGCAGTTTAACTTTGCCACCCTTGCCGGAGGTCGATGGGGAGCTGCGCTCTGCTGTGAGCTCTGACTTGCTCACCTGTCATGCCCAAGGGCTGACGGAGCTGTTGTTTGTGGCCAGCACCCGCCCCCTGTCCGCCAGCTTGGAAGCCCTCAAGGCTATGGCCCGCAAACTGGGGGTAGCCCGTTCGCCGATGTTGCTCAATGGGCCGCTGGAATGGACGCAAACGCTCCTCGAGGAGTTGACTCAGCGTGCCTCCGAAGGGGATCCCGACTTGCGTTGGCTGGATCCCGCCCAATCCATCACCCTTTCCCTTACCTATTTGCTGGTTTAGCTCAGCAGCAGGGCAAACAAGCCACAGAGGGCAATACCATCGAAAACCCCGGCCCCGCCAATGCTGAGAATGCCTGAGCAATTGCGCCGCAACACCTCCGGCAAGTGCAGGAGATCCGCCCCGATAAGGGTACCCAAAACCCCGCCGGCAAAGGCCACCGCTGGCGCCTGATCCCCAGCCCAGAACAAAGCGGCCAAGGCTGCTGTAGCTGGGGCAATTAGAGGATTCATCTGAATGCCGATCCCGGGCACCACGTGGGAAGCATAGTAGCTGACCAAGGTTACCAGCGCCGTTACCGCCAGGATCAGCACGCTATCGGCCCGCCCAAATTGGTATAGGGCCAAGAGCACCGGGATCAGCCCCCCGCCCACGTTTAAGGCAATCACCGTCTCCTGGGAAAGCTTGGTCAAAGGGATCCCCCAGAACTGCCGCATCCACAAGCTAGCTAGGTCTTCTACCAGCGTCACCTCGCATTTCACCCGATAGAGGGGAATATTGACCGAGCTGCCCACCAGGATGGCCAGCAGCAGTAACAGCGCTCCCTCCCGCGAGAACCCCAGCTTTCCCACCGCCAGCGCCACCACATCCACTGCCAGCCCCAGCCAGAGGAAAGGCAGCAGCAACACCAGCATGAAAAACAACAGCAGCGAGACCGGCAGGTAGAACATGGCAGGGATCCCAACTTTTCTTCAGCCTATCAGGACTCGGTTCAACTTTTCTCAGCTGCGTGCCCCCTGAGAAAGTAAGGACTCCGTCCCGCTGGCGCGATAGGTTTGCAACTAAACTTTATTCGTTTCAGGATCTCAAAGGCCAAAAATGAGGTTGCGAATATCCCGATCGCGTTAGCGGGACGGAGTCCTTGAAATATTGCGGCCAGCCCTCCAGTCGCCAGGAGTTTTAGCCATAACGATTTGATAGCGCGGATCTCCATAAAACCGAATTTTGATGTGATTAGATTCTTCAACAGTCTCGAAGCAAAGGTCGCGCAGATACTGTTCAGTATGAATGTTCCACTTGCGGTAGTCTCTGAAGATGTAGCCCTACAGGACAGGCCGGCAGAGGTGCTGCAGATCCTGGGCTAGGCATGGCCCGCTACTACGGGAATGGGGGGATGCCTGCTGGCGAGACTCCGCCACACCAGGGATCCCAGCCCAACAGCCACTCTGGTCGCAGGGACGCCGTTCCCCAAGGCGCGGCAAACGAGCCCCAGCAGGACAGACCACAGCAAAACAACCAATACCCACAAGACTAGACCCAACAGCGGGCCCGCCAAGCCTGCTTCCAGATTGGTCAAAAACTGAAGGCCACCATCACCAACATCAAGGGCAACGAAGTTACTTTCCAGATTTGAAGATATCAGAGAAGAAGATAGCAGAATCGGCAAAGTCCAGCTGCTCTGGGCGCAAAGCAAGACAGAGCTCTCGAAAAATTTGAGTTAACCGCCTATCATGCAGACCATCATCATGACTGTGGGCACCTCCTTGCTCACCAACCTTGACAAAGACCTGCAGCCGCAGCGCCCCTGGGTGGGACAAAAAACCATCGGGGATCCGGAGCAAGCGCTGGCCTGGATGAAAAGAACCGATCTGGAGCTGATCAGCGCCGATCGCGCCAGCGGGACGGAGTCCTTAACCAACACCTACTACCGCCTGGATCCCACCCCCGGCGATGCTTTGGTTCTGCTGCACTCCGCAACCCCCCATGGGCTGGAGTGTGCCCGGATTTTGAAGCTCTTCTTTGAAAGAGAACTGGGCCAACAACAGGTTTCTCTGGTGCCCCTTCCCGGCATCGACTACGAGCTAGAGGGATCCTCTCTGGAGCGGATGGCCGAGCTGTTGAAACAGTTGGCAGAGAGCGCCAAGGGGATCGTCACCTTTGCCGCCACCGGTGGGTTCAAAGCCCAAGCCATGATCATGGCTGTGGTGGGCAGCCAATTGGGGATCCCAGTTTGCTACATCCATGAGCAATACAAGTCTTTGGTCTACCTGCCCTACCTACAGCCGGAAGTTCAGCCCCGGATCCCTCGGGCAGGTCTTCCCGATCGCGCCAGCGGGACGGAGTCCTTTTCAGGCCGACCTCGCTCCGAAGTCATCCAGCTGCAGGTCGACAGCAGCCACCACCGTCCTCGCAGCTGGGTCAAGGTGGAAAGACTCCTGCGAGACATTCCCTGGGTGGATCTGGTCCGCTACGACCCGCACGCTTACTCTGCCCCCAAAAACAGCGTCAAAGCTGCAAACCGCAAAACAGAGGACGGCCGCCACATCTTGTGGATCCATCTCCACCAGAGCCAGGACACCCACCTTGCTGTCAGGGTAGAGACCACCGGTTACACCCCTGAGCACCTGGAGCAGGCCGCCGCTGAGTTGCGGGAGCGCTTGGGTCGTCTGGTGTGAGTTCCCCCCAGGGAAGGAACAGGCCAAGATCCACCCCCGGCCTTTCGCGAGGTGAGCGCGGGGCATTTTGTGGCTTGTCACCTGGTGCCCTAGGTAGCCCTCAAGGGATCCCGGCCACGCCGGTTTGGCGGGCAGCCTGGATTACCGCAGCGGCCACCTGAGGAACCACCCGCCCGTCGAAGACCGAGGGGATGATCCACTGGGGATCCAAATCCTCAGGTGGGATCAAGGCAGCAATGGCTTGAGCGGCAGCCAGGCACATCTCGGTGTTGATCTGCTTGGCGCGGCAGTCGAGGGCGCCGCGAAACACGCCGGGAAAGGCCAGCACGTTGTTGATTTGGTTGGGGTAGTCGCTGCGGCCCGTGGCCATCACTGCCACCCGATTGCCCACCAGCTCCGGCTGGATCTCGGGCACCGGGTTGGCCAGGGCAAAGACGATGGGATCCGGTGCCATTTTTTCTACCATCTCCACTGTCAGGGCATTGGCCACGCTCACCCCAATAAACACATCCGCTCCCACCAAGGCTTCCGCCAGGGATCCCTTCTCCTCGACGGCAATGGCCGCCTTCTCGGGGGTGAGATCGGAACGGGAGCGGCTGAGGATCCCTTGGCGGTCGCAGACCAGGATGTGGGCTGCCCCGGCCCGCCGCAGCAGTTGCGTCACGGCAATGCCGGCTGCCCCGGCCCCGTTGAGGACAATGCGCACCTCGTCTAGGCTCTTTTTCACCACTTTCAGGGCATTCAGCAGCGCTGCCAGCACCACAATGGCGGTGCCGTGCTGATCGTCGTGAAACACCGGCAGGTTGAGGCGGGCCTTGAGCTGAGACTCAATGGCAAAGCAGCGAGGGGCGCTGATGTCTTCCAGGTTAAAGCCGCCAAATCCCGGCGCCAGGCGCACCACCGTCTCTACAATTTCCCCCACCTCCTGAGTGGCCAGGCACAGAGGAAAGGCATCGATATCGGCAAAGCGCTTGAACAGCGCCGCCTTCCCCTCCATCACCGGCAAAGCTGCCTCCGGGCCGACATTCCCCAAGCCCAGCACCGCGCTACCATCGGTTACAATGCCTACACTGTTGCCCTTGATGGTGTACTCATAGACCGCGGCGGGGTTGGCAGCAATTTCCAGAGAAACCCGCCCCACCCCCGGCGTGTAGGCCATGGCCAGATCGGCGGCGCTCTCCAGGGGGCTTTTGGCCACCACCTGCAGCTTTCCCCCGCGGTGCAGCTCAAAGGTGCGGTCCACCGCCCGCTCCACCTTCACATTGGCCAAGGAGGCAACGGCGGCGTAAATTTGCTGAGCATGCTCGCTGCTGACGGCATCTACACAGATTTCTCGCACCGTTTCTGCTGCCGATTGGTGGATGAGATCGATCTGGCTGAGGCTGCCTCCCACTTCCGCAATGGCTTGGGTCACACGGGCTAGGGCTCCCGGCTGGTTGAGCAGGCGAATGCGCAGGGCAATGCTATAGCTAGAGCTGGGGGTAAGTTTTGTCATAGCTCCCTATGGTAGACGAAAAATCCGCTTCCGACCTGCACACCCTGGCCAACTGGCTGGAGGGCTACTACAGCAACCGCGCCCAGGCGATGGCAGAGCCGGTGTGGTTTGTGCCGGTCAGCCTTTGGTACGTGCGCCTTCCCCACCTGTTCTCGGAGGGGATCGGCTTTTTTACCGAGCAATTTAACCAGCACACGCCGGGCCGGTTTTATCGCAGCCGGGTGCTCCAGGTATTGGGGGATCCCTTGCGGATCGAGAACTACAAATTGCGGGATCAAGCAGCTTGGGCAGGTGCCTCTCAGGATCCGCAGCGCTTGGCGCAGCTCTCCTTGGCCGACCTGGAGCATTTGCCCGGTTGTCGCATTTTGGTGGAAAAGCGCCCAGACTGCTACCACGGCGAAATGCTGCCAGGTGGAGAATGTCGTCTGAACCCCGGGGATAGCACCTATATCCACATCGAGTTCGACCTCACCCCCAGCGAATTCATCACCTGGGATCGGGGCTTTGACGCCGCCACTGGCCAACAAACCTGGGGATCCCGCGCCGGACCCTACCGTTACCAAAAAGGGATCCCACCGGCCTCTTCCCCTCGCCCTTGGGGAGAGAGGGACAGGGGGTGAGGGCCAGAAAACAGTCAGGGGAACAAAAAAGGCAACAGATCTCGAAATCCTTTGCGCAGCCTGAGCAAAAAGATCAGCCGTTCCACCTCGGGGGAGACGGATCCGGTTTCGGGCCGAGCTGCCAAGGCTTCCTGGAGTTCCAGAGCCTCGGCGGCGGTGAGGGGCTGATTATCGACCGGAGAGCGAGCCCGCAAATCTGGCTGCGCCCGCAACACCTCTTCCGGGATCTCATCGGCAGGGGGCAGTGCCCAAGCTTCCGGCCAAAGCAGCAGCAGACCCGCGCAGCAGCCCAGTCCTGCACTCCAGAGCCGTTGGCCCATCCGACCGGTTCTCCTAGCGTTGTCCACTGAACTCCACCCCTTGAAGGGATCCCTCCCAACCTTTCCCAACCCCTCGACCTGTTGCTGGGGGAAAGGGGGGGATCCCTTTAGCTGGCCATGGCTTCCGAGCGCTCTTGAATCACCCGATCCACGATGCCGTAAGCCTGAGCTTCCGTGGCCGAGAGGTAAAAGTCTCGCTCCACATCCCGCTCGATTTTCTCCAGCGGTTGGCCGGTGGTTTGCGCCAAGATCTCGTTCATGCGTCGTTTGACTCGCAGAGTTTCGCGGGCGCGAATTTCAATGTCGCTGGCTTGGCCTTGGATCGTGCCCAGCGAAGGCTGGTGCAGCATGATACGGGAGTGGGGCAGGGCAAACCGTTTTCCCTTAGTGCCGGCAGCCAGCAAAAAGGCTCCCATTGAAGCTGCTTGGCCCACGCAAACCGTAACGATATCTGGCTTGATGTGGTTCATGGTGTCGTAGATGGCCATGCCCGCCGTCACAGAGCCACCGGGAGAATTGATGTACATCACAATGTCCTTTTGCGGATCCTGCGAGTTGAGGTAGAGCATCACCCCCACGATGGTATTGGCCAAGCTATCGTCAATGGGCTCGCCGATAAACAAAATCCGCTCTTGGTACAGGCGATCGTCAAGGCTAATCCACTGGCTATAGGGCTCGCCGGGCAAACGGTAGGGAACCCGAGGCACTCCAATCGGCATAAGTTTCTCCTGGCAAAGTATGAAACACAGAACGACGCGCTTGTAAGATATCTTCCGCGCTCAAATCCAGCTGGGGCAAAACCGAGGAAACAATGCGTCCAGATCCAGTTTTGACCTCGCCTTCGTATTCTGATACATTTACGCTGAACACTGCTGAGCATTATCGCTCAACGGTGCAGCGATAGCATCCTGCCCACTGCTGAACAGGATGGCGGTATCCCGCAAAGCCCTGAGCATAACACCCAGAGCGCCTTGCCAATCTCGTGGTAGCCTATGGTTGCACTTTGGGCATCGAAACACCTTTGCGCCACCCAACTTGGTGTGGATGTGCCCGCACTTGGTACAGGTTTTGCTGGTGTACGCTTCCGATACTTCCACAACGACCACGTTTTTCTTCTTGGCTTGAAACTTCAGGAACTGCTTGAACCGATAGTGCGCCCAGGTGAGCATCGCCCTTGCTGTCTTGCTACCAAACTTCCTCCCTGCCTTGGCAACCATCTGGGCTGACTCGAAAGTGGGGAGGAATATCAATCGGTAGTTATCCGTTAGGAACGCCGCTACCTTGCGATGGCACTCGTCCACCAAGTTCCTGATTCTCTCCCGCAGACGAAACGCCGCTTGCCGCATTCGCCTACGCTTGGGTCTCGGTGCTTTACTCAGCCTAGACTGCAGATCGTCTAGGTGGTAGCACAGCCGAGTGATTCTGCCGAAGTCCCCTTTGGCAATATCTACAAAGCCTGCCCCATCAAACCCTGTAAAGAAACTTCTTACCCCAGGGTCAAGCGCAATCACCCCCTTTGCTAGCGAACACTGCTCGTTCACGGGCTCAGGAAAGATGGCATACCATCTGTCTTTCACCCGCATTAGTTCAGTTCCGCGTGCCCATTCTCTGGGCATCTCCTCGGATGCACGAAACGCCAAACCTCGGGTGAGTTTCGGATAGCACGTTCCATTGCGAAAGTTGCCGGCGTTGAACTGCAGCGTATGCGACCTGTCCCGCACACTGCGAAACCTCGCGTCTTTGCTCCGGTGAAACGCCAGCCACGCCTCGACGACCGCGTTCTGCTTGATGTGGCAAGGGGCGTCCTTTACCCACCCAGGCAGGTCTGAGCGCAGGATGATATCCCGCAGCTTTCTGGCCGTTCTTGGAGCGCCATGCTGACGCTGATAGGCAATCGCTTGGTTATAGCAGTACCGGCACGCCGCTTGCCAATGCTTCCAAACCTTAGCCAGCGCTGGTTCCGGATAAATCCGTATCTTTCTCGATTGCAGCCCGATATTTTCTGAGTCCGTAGAGCCGACTGCTGAAGCAGTGCAGGATGGTGAGGATATCCTCAACCAGTTCCTGTTGGGGAGAAAGGTGATCGTCATCGAGAACCAAGACTTCGCACCCGTATTGGCGGCAGTACCACTCAACGAACTCAAATCCAAACCGGCAGAGTCGATCCCGGTGAGCGACCACAATTGTTCCGACATCTCCCGCACGAACTCGTTCCAGTAAGGCAAGGAACTTTGGTCTTTTGAAGTCGAGACTGCTGCCAATCTCTCCGACCACCTCGGCTCCAGGGTAGAGGTCAACCAGTCTTGCAATCTGTCTTTCCAAGTCTGGTTTCTGTCCTCGACTGCTGACTCGGGCGTACAAAACGACTCGTTTGACTTTTTTTGGCGTTTTGATGTAGCTGTCGAGGTCATACCTTCTCGCCCTACCAGATGGCGTACGTATTGCCTTGATCCAACCTTTCTGCTCCCATCGCCTCAAAGTGTGGAGACACACCCCAAAATAATCCGCCGCTTCTCTCGGTTTTACATACCTAGCCATACCAAGCAGACATACTGAACATACTGGGCATTATTTTCAGTATAGTCCAGCGTATCATTGACTAGAGTCATGCTCCGCCAACCCAGCGCACCGCGGAAACGGACTGCTTGGCGGGATCCACTGGGATCCCACGGGCAGCGTAATCTTTGCGCTTGTCTTGATAATCGTGTTTTTCATTGTCTACTCGGGGGGAAACGACTTCCACCACCAACAGCGGCAGGGGCATGTGCAGGCAAGGATTCCGCAACCGTTTCCCAGCAAGCTCACATAGCGGGATGCAAAGCCATCACCTCTGGATTGCGCAACCGAGCCTTGGCTGCGGGCACTTCGACCTCAACTTGGCCCAAGCTCAGGCGTTGGGTGGGCAAAAACTTGGGCAATTCCGCAACCAGAAACAGCTCAATGAGGGTGTTCATACGCTCCTCGGCTTCCCGAATACCCGTCTTCAGGTTCAACCCGTCCTTCATAAAGCCCGTCCGTGAGGCGTAGGTACTCCCCCACCGTCAAAGGCTGTACGGGAACTTGAACCATCGACGGATCCCTCTGCTTCAGTTTTTGGCTGTTGCCAACTTCGGCACGCCTTTGGAACTGGTCAGCACCTGATCGATGAGGCCGTAGGCTTTGGCTTCCTCTGGTGTCATGAAAAATAGTCGCTCCGTGTCCTTCTTGATGCGCTCCATAGGCTGGCCCGTGCTGCGGGACAGTTGCTCCAGCATCATGTTGCGCAAAGTCAGAATCTCGCGGGTGCGAATTTCGATGTCGCTGGCCTGTCCACGGGTGCCCCCATAGGGCTGGTGGAGCACGATCGTGGCATTGGGCAGACTGGCCCGAAATCCTTTGGCTCCTGCTGCCAATAACATGGCCGCCATCCCAATGGCATTGCCGATGCAGATAGTATGCACAGGCGGCTTGATGTAGTTCATGGTGTCCAGAATGGCAAAGGCCGCTGTGTCGTAGTTATAGGTGCCCGTCGAGTTGATGTACATCTTGATCGGCTTTTCCCGATCCTCGTACTGCAGATACAGCAGTTGCTCGATGATCAGCTTGGTGACGTTGGCATTCGACTCCTCTGCAAGGGGCAAGCCCAGGTAGACAATGCGCTCCTGCAGCAGCAGCGAAGCCAAATCTGGGGGTGGGGTACGAACCGGAGCGCCGCCATAGTAGTAGTAGGTCGATTGCACCATGCCAGAGATCTCCTACGCCTGGGTCTGTTCAACTGAAAAACACCAGAAAAACAACACTTGAGGACCACAAGGGATCCGCAGCATCCCAACGGATCCCTTGCAGTCTGAGGACCTCTCAAAGCCAGCTTTACTCCGCCCCTTGAGGCAAGAGAACCCGCTCCGGCTCCGTGACCAGCACCTTGGGCTTGCGCTCCTCATCCACATCGATGAGCACCTCCGATCCCTCCCGGACATGCCCAGTCAGGATCTCTTCCGCCAGGATGTCTTCCAGCAGGCGTTGGATGGCGCGGCGCAGCGGGCGTGCCCCGTAGCTGGGGTTATACCCCTCCTCCACCACCAAGTCTTTGAAGCGGTCGCTGACCGTAAGGCGGATTTTCTTCTCCGTCATGCGGTCAAACACTTCCTTGAGCAGGATGTCGGCAATCTGCTTCACCTCATCCTTGGTCAGTTGCCGGAAGACGATGATCTCGTCCACGCGGTTGAGGAACTCCGGACGGAAGTACTGCTTCAGCTCCTCATTCACCAGGTTGCGGATGCGGTTGTAGTTGGCATCCTCGTCGTTGGTGTTGAACTCGAAGCCGAGGCTGCCGCCGCCCTTCTCGATGACCTTCGAGCCGATGTTAGAGGTCATCACGATCAGGGTGTTCTTGAAGTCCACCGTGCGGCCTTTGGCATCGGTCAGGCGGCCATCCTCCAGGATTTGCAGCAATAGGTTAAACACATCCGGGTGCGCCTTCTCGATCTCGTCGAAAAGCACCACCGTGTAGGGGCGACGCCGCACCGCTTCTGTGAGCTGACCCCCCTCGTTGTAGCCCACATAGCCCGGCGGGGATCCGATCAGCTTGCTGACCGTGTGCCGCTCCATGTACTCCGACATGTCGAGGCGGATCATGGCCGACTCGGAGCCGAAGAAGTAGGCTGCCAAAGCCTTGGTCAGCTCGGTTTTGCCCACCCCTGTTGGGCCGGAGAAGATGAAGCTGGCGATGGGGCGGTTGGGATTTTTCAGCCCCACCCGAGCGCGGCGGATGGCCCGGGAGATGGCCCGCACCGCTTCGTCTTGGCCAATGATGCGCTGGTGCAGGGTTTCTTCCATGTTCAGCAGCTTCACTGACTCGCTCTCGGTCAGCTTGGCCACCGGCACCCCCGTCCAGGCGCTGACCACTTGGGCCACGTCCTCTTCGGTTACCTCAGGCATTTCGCTGCGGCTGCTTTCTTCCGCCTTCTTAGCAGCGGCAATGGCGCGGATCTGCTGCTTGATCTCCATCTCCCGATCCCGCAGCTCACCAGCCTTGTCGAAGTTCTGGGCCCGCACCGCAGCGTCTTTCTCCTTGAGCACTCGCCGCAACTCTTGATCCAGCTCCCGGGCCGCCGGGGGCAGTTGAGAGTTGATCAGGCGCACCCGCGAAGCAGCCTCGTCGATCAAATCGATGGCCTTATCTGGCAAGAACCGGTCGGAGATGTACTGGTCGGCCAGCTTGGCTGCCGCATCCAAGGCGGCATCGGAGATCTTCAGCTTGTGGTGCTGCTCGTAGCGCTCCCGCAAGCCAAACAGGATCTCGATGGTCTCGGAGACCGTCGGCTCGCCCACCATGATGGGCTGGAAGCGGCGCTCCAGAGCAGCATCCCGCTCGATGTGCTTGCGGTACTCATCCAGGGTGGTGGCGCCGATGCACTGCAGCTCGCCGCGGGCCAAAGCAGGCTTGAGGATGTTGGCGGCATCAATCGCCCCTTCCGCAGCCCCGGCCCCGATCAGGGTATGCACCTCGTCGATGACCAGGATGATGTTGCCGGCATTGCGGATCTCATCCATGATTTTCTTGAGGCGCTCTTCAAACTCGCCGCGGTACTTGGTGCCGGCCACCAGCAAACCAATATCCAGGCTGATCACCCGCTTGTCGGCCAAAATATCCGGCACATCCCCCTGCACAATGCGCTGGGCCAAGCCTTCGGCAATGGCAGTTTTGCCCACCCCTGGCTCGCCAATGAGGACGGGGTTGTTCTTGGTGCGGCGGCCCAAGATCTGGATCACCCGCTCGATCTCCCGCGTCCGACCGACCACCGGATCCAGCTTGCCCTCCTGGGCCAGTTGGGTGAGGTTGGAGCCGAATTCGTCCAGGGTGGGCGTTTTGGTGCGGCTGGAGGATCCCCCCCCCGCCGTCACTTCGGCGGTCTCGCCCAACATGCGGATCACCTGGGTGCGCACCTTGGAGAGATCCACCCCCAGGTTTTCCAAAACGCGGGCTGCCACCCCTTCCCCTTCTCGGATTAGGCCCAGGAGCAGGTGCTCAGTGCCGATGTAGTTGTGGCCGAGCTGGCGGGCCTCTTCTAGGGAGAGTTCCAGCACTCGCTTGGCGCGGGGAGTGAAAGGGATCTCGACGGCCACAAAACCGGATCCCCGACCGATAATTTTCTCGACTTCAATGCGGGCGTCCTTCAAGTTCACTCCCATGGACTTGAGAACTTTGGCGGCGACCCCAGTGCCCTCGCCGATTAACCCCAACAAAATTTGCTCGGTGCCAACGAAATTGTGACCTAACCGTCTGGCTTCTTCTTGGGCCAGCATGATCACCTTGATGGCTTTTTCTGTAAAGCGTTCAAACATGATCCTCGGGCTCCCTACGCCTGCATCAAGGCGGACTTGATAGGGGTAATCCTAGCACAAGTTCTGGCGAAACCAAGGGACGGTAAATACCCCAGACGGAAGCTGTCTGGGGCCAAAACGCGCCTGGAGAGATTTGAACTCCCGACACCGTGGTCCGTAGCCACGTGCTCTAGTCCACTGAGCTACAGGCGCAAAAGGGGCGGGCCAACCACGGTTGACTGTCTGTCCATACTATCTGTCCATAGTTACTCAGGTACTATCCAGAGGTACTATCCAGAGACAGAGATGGACATCTATCAATGTGGCTTAGGAATTCTAGCACAAGAGCGTTTTTTGGAAAGTCCAACGGGGGTGTAGATATCCGCCAGCGCTAACATTGCCCTTGCCAAGGTTGCCGGACTTCTCCCCCCACTTCCAGGCCGGCTTGGGGGCTGGTGGCCTTGATCACCGGCGTCCAGACTTGGCCGTTGCGCTGCCAAAGCTGTAGGTGCAGATGCCCTGATAGGGTATCCCGACAGTTGCGCTGCATCCCTTCTGGGCCAGGGGCGAATACAGTTTGGCCAGGCCGCCGCGTGTGCCCTTCTAGCTGAATACACCAGAGGGCACTTTCTCCCCAGATTCGCCAGGATCCCCAGGGATCCACTTGCCAAGTCAGATGAGCTTGCCCAGGCCGCCATTCCAAAAAGGGCTGGGATCCCCACCCATGCAGGCTGATCAGGGCCACTTCTTCGGGGCGGGTGAGCACCTGCCGCTCAGCTCCGGCACAGGTGAGGCTAAGGCCGGGATGCTGGGGAAAGGCGTTGCACTGGATCCAAAACCAGCGGCGAGGAAAGCTTTGGCCCCAATTTTTTTCGGCGTAGGCGGGAGCCTGCTGAAATTCATAGCGCCTGCCTCTCCACTCCACCCAGCCGGTGGCCAAGCCATGGCTCATGAGGATCTGCCAGCCCGGCTCAAAGATGGGCAGATAAGACCAGGCTCCCATGGTGGCTCGGGGTGGGATCCCATAGGCAAAACGAGGTTGAATGCGGTAGAGCCAGCGAATAGGCTCAGAGACCAAGGGATCCGGCAAAATCCCCTGATTGAGGTGGGCGGTGTATTGGTAGCCACTGGCGGTGCGCTGGAAGAAGGTGAAGGGATCCTGAAGGCCGCGACAGCCGGGGCCTGGGATCCCTGAGTGCCCCAAGGCCAGATGGGTTGAGCTGGCCCAAAAGCGGCGGGGATTGGGGAAGGTGCGCCAATGCAGCTCCTCCTCTGGCCCCAACACCTGAGCCATGCCCCCGCGCTTGGGATCGATGGCGTACATGAAGGCAAAGCTAATGGGCGGATCCCCGGGCAAGGTGACGCGGCTGTACCAGCCCTCAAAAAACCGCTCTGTGCAGCCATCCCAGTGGTAGCCGGCATGGGGCAGGGATCCCCAATCTGTTGAGTTGTTTTGCCCAGAGCAAGCCGCCGTTGGAGGAAACGCCATTGAGACCTAAGCCATCGCAACAATGATAAACGGAAGTCTATGCTTACCAAAATAATAATTGTATTGTTTCTATATTTATTTGCCCTTAGGATATCAACCAAGCTGAGATTTAAGGATTTCTTGAGATTTCACGAAGGAAATCCATGGTTCAGGCGACTTGAACCGGAAAGCTTCCATCTTGCCTTCACATATCCTTTCGATGAGGTGAGCATGACGTCACGTCGTAACTTTTTGCTGTCTGCGGGTGCGGCCACCGTGGGTGGACTCGTGAGTGGCAGCTTAGCACGGGCCAGCACAGGCTACTGGGTTGCCCAGGCCAGCGGCCCAGAAACCCCAAATCTCAGGTTAGGCTTTATACCGATTGTGGAGTCTGCCCCCCTGATCATCGCCAAGGAGAAGGGCTTTTTCGACAAGCATGGCATGACCGGTGTAGAGGTGTTGAAGCAGGCCAGTTGGCCGGCAGCCCGTGACAATGTGGTCATCGGCTCAGCAGGTGGGGGCATTGACGGCGGCATGTGGCAGATGCCGATGCCTCACATGATCCACATTGGCGCCATCACCAACAATCAGCCGGTGCGTATGGCAGTTCTGTGTCAGTTGATCACCCAAGGCAACGGAATTGCCATTGCCGGAATGCACGTTGGCAAGGGCTTGGGGCTGGATATCTCCGGAGCCGCGGATTACATCAAAAACTTCAGCGCCAGCAACGGGCGCAAGTTCAAAGCTGCCTATACCTTCCCCAACGCCAATCAAGATTTTTGGATCCGCTACTGGCTTGCCGCCGGGGGGGTGGATCCGGATCAAGACATTGACCTCCTGACGGTGCCCTCTGCCGAGACGGTGCAGGGGATGCGCAATGGCACCATGGACGCTTTCAGCACGGGGGATCCCTGGCCCTACCGAATTGTGGCGGATGGAATTGGGTTCATCGCGGCCCTTACCCAACAGATTTGGCCCTTTCACCCCGAAGAATACTTGGCCATTCGCGCCGATTGGGTAGAGCAAAACCCCAGGGCCACACAAGCCACTTTGATGGCGGTGATGGAAGCGCAGCAATGGTGCGACGATCCGGCCAACCGAGAAGAATTGGCCCGCATTCTCTCAGGCCGTGCCTACCTAAATGTGCCGGTTGAAATTCTCACGCCTCCTTTTCAGGGCAAGTACGAACTGGGAGACGGCAAGTCGGCTGTCCAGGATTTCAACGCCGGGCCCTTGTACTGGGAAGATGGCCGGGGCAGCGTCTCTTACCCCTATAAGAGCCATGACCTTTGGTTCCTGACGGAATCCTTGCGTTGGGGCTTCCACGCTCGCTTCCTGACCGATCTGGATACTGCCCGTCGTCTGGTGGATGAAGTGAACCGTGAAGATCTCTGGCGTGAGGCCGCCCAGGCACTGGGGGTGAAGAACATCCCCAACAACACCTCGCGGGGAACAGAGCGTTTCTTTGACGGTGTGGTGTTTGACCCACAGGATCCGCAGGCTTACCTGAACAGCCTGAAAATCAAAAGGGTCTAGCTGAATAGCTTGATTGGGCCAAGTTCCTCACCTTCTTTCGCAGGAAGTCCATGGCTTACCGTTTCCTTGTTCGAATCTCTCGCGCGACAGGGATCCTGCCTACCTGCGGGATCCCACGAGGTCGAAAAAAGCTGTGCCGAGCTTTCTGCTCAAACGATGGAAGCTTGATGAATGCTATGAGCCTCGCGCTTCTTGAAGAATTTTGAATACTATGTTGAGGATCGGCTATGTTGGCTCTACTTCACGTTCCGCGCGAACCCTTCAGGGATCCTCCTTTTGAGAGGCCGGCCCAGCCCCGCTGGGACAAGCTCATTCTCTCGATAGCCGTGGGGGCGCTGAGTTTTCTGATTGTCGTGAGAGTTTTGTTGAGTTTGCAATCCCTGTGTTTGCCCATCCAAGGAAAAGGCAAGGCCAATCCCAGTTCATGCTCTGTTTCCAACACGTTGTAGAACCCTGCGGCTGGAATGTTCTGAGAGCGCGACAACAGAGAACCTTGTAAAACCCTATCCTCCTCTAGGAGCTATGACGACGACACTTTCTTCTCCGGCAAAGTCTTCGGCAGCGAAGCTCGATTTGGCGAAGTACCGAGATCAGATTCTCCCCCCTGTGGTGGGTATTGTTGGATTCCTGCTCATCTGGCAGCTCTTGGCCAGTGCCAACCTTATTCGGCTGCCGGGGCCCTGGGATGTGTGGATGGATGAGCGCAGCCGGTATCTGATCCTGCATCCTTTGTACCGCAACAGCGACCTTGACCAAGGGCTGCTGCGCCAAACCTTGGCCAGCTTACAAAGGGTGGCCATCGGCTATTGCAGTGCCGCCTTGGTGGGCATCACACTGGGCATTTTGGTAGGAAGCAGCGTGTGGATCAACCGAGCTTTGGATCCCATCTTTCAATTCTTGCGCATGGTAGCTCCCTTAGCTTGGGTGCCCATTTCCTTGGCTGCTTTGCAGCGCAATGAGCCGGCTGCCCTGTTTGTTATTTTTATCACCTCAATTTGGCCCATTCTTATCAACACGGCTGTGGGGGTGAGACAGATCCCGGAAGACTACATCAACGTCTCCAAAGTGCTCAAGCTCTCCAAAGTAGACTTCTTTTTTAAGGTTTTGCTGCCTTCGGTTCTGCCCTACATGTTCACAGGTCTGCGCATTGGTATTGGCCTATCTTGGCTGGCGATTATTGCCGCAGAAATTGTGATGTCAGGTGTGCCGGGAATTGGCTTTTTCATCTGGGATGCCTACCAGCAGAACTACGTTACAGAGATCATTGTTGCCGTCATCTACATTGGAGCAGTGGGATTGCTTTTGGATCGCCTGATGTCTATTTTGCAAAACAAGATAGCCAATCAATGATGTGTTGTCAGTGCGTGGTTGGCTTAAGGCTAGATGAGTGATAGGTTGGGAGGCTTTCTGTGTCTGTATTGGTCAGTGTAGAGCAGGTGGAAAAATCTTTTCCTCTGCCTGGAGAGCAGGAATACCTTGCTCTCAAAGGGATCGATCTGCAAATCCATCGAGGGGAGTTTGTCTCCTTAATCGGCCACTCTGGCTGTGGCAAATCCACCCTGTTAAACATGGTGGCGGGGCTGTCTTTGCCTACGGGGGGGATCGTGGCTTTGGATGGGCATACCATCACCGCTCCCGGCCCCGATCGCATGGTGGTGTTTCAGCATTACTCGCTTTTGCCTTGGCTAACGGTTCGGCAAAACATTGCGCTAGCGGTGAATGCCGTTCTTAAAAAGCATTCTCCAGCCGAGCGTCAGCAGATCGTGGAAGAGCACATTGATCTGGTGGGCTTGCGCCACGCAGCAGATAAGCTCCCAGCCCAATTGTCCGGGGGTATGAAGCAGCGGGTGGCCATTGCCCGTGCCCTGGCTTTGCGGCCCAAAGTGTTGTTGTTGGATGAGCCATTTGGCGCTTTGGATGCGCTCACGCGCGGGAACTTGCAAGAGCAGTTAATGCGCATCTGTGAAGAACATCAGATGACCACTCTCATGGTCACCCACGATGTGGACGAAGCGGTTCTTCTGTCAGATCGTGTGGTCATGCTCACCAATGGGCCGGGATCCCGAATTGGGAACATTTTAACCATTGACATTCCTCGGCCCCGCCGTCGGCTGGATGTGGTCAACCATCCCAGCTACTACAGCTACCGCAGCGAGATCATCTACTTTTTGAACCAACAAAAACGGATTAAGCAATGGCGTGCTCGCCGCAGCACTGTGGTGGCCAGGCATGGCTTGGAAAAGATCAACCTGGAGATTGGCTTTGTGCCCCTCACTGCCTGTGCTCCCTTGGCTGTAGCTAAAGAAAAAGGGTTTTTTGCCAAACACGGCTTGGAAGAAGTGAATTTGGTGCGGGAAACCAGTTGGCGAGGGATCCAAGACGGCATTCAGGGAGGTTATCTGGATGCGGCCCAAATGCCCGCCGGTATGCCGGTGTGGATGTCCTTGGGTGGAGGGGATAACCCGCCTCAGCCGGTGGTTACGGCCCTCACCTTGACCCGCAACGGCAATGCTATCACCTTGCACAAGCGGTTCTATGAGCAAGGGATCCACACCCTCAGCCAGTTGAAGGCTTACATTCTGGATAGTCCCAGCCGTCGGCTTACCTTTGGGGTGGTGCATCCCAGCTCTATGCACAATTTGCTGTTGCGCTATTGGCTGGCAGCCGGCGGGATCCACCCGGATCATGACGTGGTGCTGAAAACGCTGCCTCCGGCCCAGATGGTGGCCAACCTGACAGCCGGCAACATCGATGGGTACTGTGTGGGAGAGCCCTGGAATTTGCGGGCAGCCTTAGAGGGCAGTGGCTTTACGGTGGCTACAGATCTGGAGATTTGGCTGGGCCATCCCGGCAAAGTGTTGGGGGTGCGAGAAGATTGGGCCAGAGCCTACCCCAACACCCACATTGCCTTGGTCAAAGCGCTGTTGGAAGCCTGCCGCTACTGTGAAGACCCGGCCCATCACGACGAGATTCGCGAGCTGCTCAGCCGCCGCGCCTACCTGAGCACCGACCCATCCTACATTCATCTGGGGGATCCCCAGCGTCTGATCTGTGACTTGGACAGGCCGATGCGGGAATATGCCCACCACCGCTTCTTTCTGGGAGCTGGCAACCGTCCCAGCCGCACCGAGCATCTGTGGATGATGACCCAAATGGCCCGCTGGGGGGATCTGCCCTTCCCCCGCAACTGGGTGGAGATCGTGGAGCGGGTATGTCAGGTGGGGGTGTTCAGCACGGCAGCCCGCGAGCTGGGACTGGATGTCTCCTACCAAAGGCAGCCCATTCAGTTGTTCGATGGGATCCCCTTTAATGGTGAGGATCCCCTGGCCTACCTCAACAGTTTGGCGATTAAGCACGATATTTATGTAGCCGAGGTTGCCTTAGATCGTCGTCCTGTGTTGCTCTAGATACCCACTTGGGCGCCCTTGCAAAAGCACATTCCCCGTTGTGAGAAAATCATGAGTTGGAGCACCCTACGATGACTGCCCTCTTGACAACCTCTACCCCAGCGAACGTAGCCGCAGAACCCTACCTAAGCCTTGAGAATGTCAGCAAGACCTACTCAACTCCCAAGGGGGATTATCCCGTCTTGCGAGATATTAATCTCAGCGTGAACGAGGGAGAGTTTGTCTGCTTGGTTGGGCATTCCGGCTGTGGCAAAACCACCCTGCTGAATATGGTTTCCGGATTTGCCCAGCCCACCAGTGGCTCGGTGAAGCTGAAAGGGCAGCCGATTACAGCTCCTGGCCCGGAGCGCATGGTAGTGTTTCAAGGGTATGCCCTGTTGCCTTGGCTCACGGTTTATGAAAATGTTTATTTGGCCGTTCGGTCGGTATTTCCCCAAAAGAGCCAGTCGGAAAAGCATCGAATTGTGGAAGAACATTTGGATTTGGTGGGGCTGGGGGAAGCCGCTCAGAAATATCCCTCGCAAATTTCGGGAGGGATGAAACAGCGGGTAGCCATTGCTCGTGCGTTGGCCATCCGTCCAGAAGTGCTGATTTTGGATGAACCCTTCGGGGCCTTGGATGCCATTACCAAAGAGGAGCTTCAAGAGGAGCTGTTGCGCATTTGGGATGAACATCGCTGCACGGTTTTGATGATTACCCACGATATTGATGAGGCGCTGTTCTTGGCCGACCGCTTGGTACTGATAACCAATGGCCCTGCAGCCACCATCGGGCAGATCGTGACCATCCCCTTCCCGCGCCCCCGGGATCGCGAGCGGATTCTTGAAGATCCGCAGTACTACCGCCTGCGCAACTCGGTTCTCAGCTATCTCTACGGCCATGAGGCCAACCCAGAGGCGGCTTGCCGATGAGCCGATAAATCAAACCTAGAGCAGTTGGCGGAGCGAGAGGGTGACCGGGCAGCCGGAACCCCTTGGCCGTCAGGGGCAGCGCTTGGGCAGGCGATCCGCAAACCTCTCTTGGAACTCGCCCACAACATTGCGCAACCGCTCGTCCAAAACGGCCAGCGTCTGGGATGCGATCTCGTCCGGCACGCCGCCGAAAAACGCCTCCGCAATGCCCCCGGCAATGCAGGCCATGGTGTCTGCGTCTCCACCAAGGGAGATGGCGTTGCGCACCGCGTCTTCAAAACCGTCTGCCTCTAGGAACGCGATGATCGACTGGGGCACCGAGCCCTGACAGGAGACATCGAAGCAGTAGTGCTCCCGGATATCGTCCAGCCGCTCGGATAGGCAGTATCCGAACTCTTGCTCGATGTACGTCTTGATGTCGGCCTTGGTGTACCCTGACCGGGCGAGAAACACGGCGGCTGCCGTAGCCTGAGCGCCGCGGATGCCCTCCGGGTGGTTGTGGGTTACCTCGGCACTGGCCCGCGCCTGGGCCAGCACTTCTTCCAGCGTGTTGCAGGCGATGCCAATGGGGCTAACCCGCATGGCGGCTCCGTTGCCCCAACCGTAGTACGGCTCACGGCAGCGATGCTCGGCCCAGTGGATGAAGCTGCTCCCGTACCCAGCCTCTGGGTAGGCGTGGAAGTACTCATGGTACCAATCGACGTAGCTACCGCCCCGCAGCAGCCGCTCGGCCACAGCGACCGTCAGAACCGTGTCATCGGTAAATTGGCTGGCCTCGACGAACAGCGGAAAGTTCTTCGTTTTGGTGCCCGAGTGCTCATGGACAGAGCCGATAACATCCCCGGCAATGGCTCCCAGCATCAGTACCCTCTCCTTTTTCTTTTCCCAGTTCTCAATCTCCCGGTTCTCAATCTCGCCGTTTCCGAAAAGGCTCGCCCGCCCATCCAATTCTGAATCCGCACCCCTAGGCAATCAAGCGGCGCACCGCCCGCAGCAGCTCCGCGGGGGGAGGAGAGTTGGGATCCCAGTGAATTTCCAACTCAGGTGGGTCTTTGGGCACTTGAGGATGGCCGGGTGAGGTGTGCAGGATGGCCACACAGCGCAAATTGCCCCGGTCTCGACAAAACTCGTGCCAGAGAGGGATAGCCTCGGGATCCCGGCTGACCACCAGGTAGTGGGAGCAGGCTTCCAGGATCGGCTGCTTTTGCGGATCCACCTTGCCGCCCACATCCACAATCACCAAACTCTTTTGCCGGCGCAAAGCCAGAATGGCCTGGGCATGGAAGCTGAAAAATTCGGGGGTAAAAGAGCCCCGGTACTGGTGCTTGAGGATCTTCGCCTCTTCTGGTGGCAAGTCTAAAGTCCAATTGCCTTCCCCATCCCAATGGGCCCGTTGCAGATAAATATCGGGATGCTCCGGCAGCAGAGCTTCGAAGAGGGCGCGGGCAAGACGGCTTTTGCCACTGTCGGGGGGGCCCACCACCATCACCGCCGCTGCCAATTCTGTTCGCGTCAGCGGGCCGTAGGCCTTGCCCGGCCTTCCCTGCACCCAGGGGATGACCTGGCCCACCCGCACTTCGGGGGTATGGCTGGAGACCACCACCGCGCCCAAGCGTGGGTCATAACAGGCCACCCAACGGGTGAAGTGGCACTCATGCACCAGCCAGCCATACAGCCAAATGGGGGCCCGCCCCGTCAGAACCACCCCCAGCTGGGCATTGATCCCGGCAGGCAGCTGAAGCTGAGCCAAATCCTCTGGAAAAACCAGGCGATCCGGTCGGGTCAGCTCAATTTCGATGACCTGAAAAGACAGTTCCGAAGAATGGGATCTTCGAGGGTCCAAGGACTCCGTCCCGCTGGCGCGAAAGGACTCCGTCCCGCTGGCGCGAGCGGCCAGACAGCCGGAAAGCAAATGCAGTGCCACAGCAGCCATGGGCAGATTTGACGAGACAGGTTGACTTCAGTATGGAAGAGATTGGAAGTGGGGGATTCCAAATCGTGGCAGAGTGGTCAGGCTCTCGTTTGCGCCTTACTTCAAAAAAATCCCTGGCCTGGAGTGCCATCAACTGGTTGACCTAAGAACCGAGGGAACTGTCGGATGAGCGGATTTGAGCTGCCTTTGACGGTGGAAGTGTTGCGTTGGTTAGCGGGCGGTCAGTTGGCCGAGCGCCTGGAGCGGGCCGTGCGCCTGTGGGTACTGCTCCACTGCCTCTATGGCGAAAACCGCTGGCCAGACCTGCCGGAAACCTTTGGCTATACCCACATTCGGGATCGCTTGCTCTCACCACGGCACCCCAAGCAGGATCTGGCACAAGGGATCCCTTCACCCTATGGCGATTCTGACTGTAGCGATTCTAACTGCATTTGCTGGAAACCCTTGAGTTTTTGGCTGAAGGATGCCAACCTATTGACCGCCTTAAAAGCAGAAGTTCCCGATCTGGAAACGCTGCTAGCTGCCCGACCCTTTCACAAGACCCACCGCACCCTGCGCAAAGAGCTGGACTACCTGGCCGCCCAGGGTTGGCTGCAGCAAATTCAGGCCAACCCCAAGCGAAGAGACAACTTCCGCTGCTGCGCCCCAGGGGCTCATCCCCAGTTGCCGGCACCTTCATCCACTTGGACTCTATCGGGCAAGCAGCTTGAGCAGATTTATCACATCCTCAGCGATGTAGCCTTTGTGCATCCAGATGTCCAGGTTTTGCTGGATGAAATCTGGGCCAACCAAAGGACTCCGTCCCGCTGGCGCGATCAGCACTCGCAGCGGCGGCTGTTTGTCTGGTTTGAGTACATCCTCTCAGACGAACAGCAAGAACGGGTGGATGAATATCAAAGCCAGCTAGAAGCCCTTTGGGCCAACCCAGAAGCAGGGGTGATCGGTTTTGACTACGCCACCCGCCAACATGGGATCCGACACGTTCTCACTTACCCAGTCTGTTTGTTCTATGCCCGCCGCGCCAAGTATTTGGCAGCCTTTGGCCAGCTTCCCACCCCCGAAGGATCCCTGGGCTGGCACAATTTTCGGCTGGATCGGATCCAGTCTAAGCGCTTGGCGGTGATCCCCTGGGGCGATCCTTCTATCCCGGCAGAGCTGGCAACCCGCAAACGGCAGAGGAAGCTGCCCAGCCCGGAAGAAGTCCAGGCGGCATGGGAAGAGGCCTGGGGATCCGATTTTTACCTGCCCAAGGCATTGTTGATCCTTCGATTTTCCCCGGAGTTTGCCCGTCGCTATGTGGAAAGCACAGTGCGACATCCCACCTTCCAGCCCATTGCCTACGAGCGGATCCCGGCTTTGGTGCAGCAGGCAGTGGCGGATGTGCGGGAACGCCAACAGATTTTGAACATTGTCCGGCAAAGGCCGGCCAGCGACCGCTATTTTCGGGCCTGGGTGCGGGTGGGAGATACCAATTTCACCATGCGTTTGCGCGACTGGCGGCCCAACGGCGAGGTCATCGCTCCCCTGGCCTACCGGGAACAGATGGCTCGGGAAGCCCAGGCAGAGCTGCAGCTTTATGTTTCGTCTGTTTCCGTTTAGTTGTTTTTGTTTCCATTGTTTCCATTAATTCCACTTCCCCGAAGGGAAGCGACTCCCCCCGATTATAACCCTTGCCCAGAGCGGGATCCAGGGGCCTAGATCGACAGGGTCTCGTTTAAGGACTCCGTCCCGCTGGCGCGAAAGGACTCCGTCCCGCTGGCGCGAAAGGACTCCGTCCCGCTGGCGCGAACGGCTGCAATTTCCCCTTATTTTTCTCCGCCGAGGGGCCTGAAACCCTTGCCCAGAGCGGGATCGACCGGGTCAACGGAAGAATCAGGGTTTGAGGCTTGTCGCCGACCCTGTCGCTAACCATGTTGGTGTAGAAATTAACATGGATCCCTGTGTGGAGGTTGCTGGGGAGCTGCTCCTGAGACGCTGAAGTAGGGGGCCAATGGGGCGAAAAAAGGACTCCGTCCCGCTGGCGCGTTCGCGTTAGCGTCGCGTAGCGACAAAGGACTCCGTCCCGCTGGCGCGATGAGAGGCTAGGGAGCAACGACATAGCGATCTTGGGAGAGGCGCTCGTTACCCCGATACACGCTCACCTGCAAATGCTGGGGATCCAGCCGGTGCCCCTCTACACGGATGGGTGGGATCCTCAGGGCGTGGCGGGATCCCCGTCCCAGCACGGACACAATCAGGTTTTGGCCGCGGATCTGAACTTGTAGGCGCACCGGCCAGGGGAAAGGGTTGCGCAGCTTGAGGTCGGCCAAGCCGTACCAAACGGTGGCATCTAAGCCAGGGGGCACCGACTCTACCTGCCGGTAATGGGGGTGCCTCTCCACCACCTCCAGCCCTGCCAACAGAGCGGCATTGTAAAGGCTAGAGGACACCTGACAGATTCCTCCCCCAACCGAATCCAGGGTTTCGGCCACCATAAACACCGGCGCGGGCACATAGCCTCGTTCCAGGCTGCGCGGCCCCACCACTTGGTTGAAGGAAAAAATCACTTCTGCCTGTTCCTGTGAGCGTGTCGCAGGCATGATGTAAACTCCATCCAGGCTTTGGACGGCTCGGCGAATGTTGTGGAGTTGAGAAGGAGTGCGCTCCTGCAAAGAAGTAACGTATTGGCTTAGGGTTGTTGGCGTGGGATCCGTCCACCACAAGGCCAGAAGGGCCAGTAGCGCCCCCACCAGCACAGCCAACCTCCGCAGGTCAACCCTTCCTCTCACCTCACACCTTGCCCGTCAGAAGGGGTTTCAAGGACTCCGTCCGAGTAGCGCGAGCGGGCAGTTGGCGGGAACCGGTCGCAATCACCAGCTCTTGGGCGCGGGTACCTGCCGGCAACGTGCGGGATGGGCGTAGGGCCACCAGAGCAGAGCCTTGAGCATCCACCTGAAAGTCACCACAGTGGAGGAACTCGCCATTGTCCAGCTTGAGCCAGAGGGAGTAGCGCTCCCCCGCTACCGGTTGGGGCAGATCCCGTGCGGCCAAGATAACCTCCTGCCAGTCTCCTGGGCGAAACAGCACATTGGCCGTCCCCACCTCCCCCTGCAAATGCACCAGACGGGATCCCGGCTGTTGCAGGAGATGAGACAATGCTCGCACCGGCTCTAACTGGGCTAGTTGCAGTGCTTGCCGCAGTCGCCAGTTGTCTAAGCTGAGCAGAACCAAAATTGCCGCCACCAAGCCTCCCAACCAGCGCCACCCCACCCCAAAAGCAGGCAGTGGAGAGTGAAGGGGGACTGCCATCTCCTGCTCGCGTAAGCCGATAGCCCCCACCTCTGCCATCACCTTATCGCGCAAGCTGGCAGGCGGGAGTACTCCTGGCAATCCGTAGGGCAACAATTCCAAGGTTTCTTGCAAGGCTTGCAGTTCGGCCACCAGCCGAGGGTCTTGAGTTAGGCGTGCCTCTAGAGCACTCGCCTGCTCGGGAGACAAGTCCCCCAGCAGATAGCCGGCCAGTTCTTCCCGTTCCTCTGTTAAAGGGGGCGAGGTGGATAAGGACTCCGTCCCGCCGACGCGAAAGGACTCCGTCCCGCTGACGCGATAGGACTCCGTCCCGCTGACGCGATCAGACATGGCCATCCCGACACCAGAACTCAACTCCAAACCTAGGACTCCGTCCCGCTAACGCGAAAGGACGCAGTCCCGCTAACGCGAGCAGAAACCCAGAAGGGCGCGCAGGGATCCCCGCAATTTGCAGAGAGCTTGGCGAGAGCGGGTCTTAACCGTCCCCAACGGGATCCCCAGTTGGCGAGCAATGTCCGCCTGGCTCAACCCTTGGTAATAGAGCAACTCCAGGATCTGCCGTTGGTTTTCGGGCAATTGGCTGAGGGCCGCTTGCACCGCTTGCCGCCGCTCCTCGATGGAAACCTGCTCAAAAGGGAACCGAGTCTTGCTATCGGCGCTGAGAATGGTCTGCCAGCGTTTCAAAAGAAGTTGGTGGCTGCCCTGAGAACGCAGACGGTCAATGGCCCGCGAGCGGGTCAGGATGCACAAAAAACTGCTCAGGGATCCCCGCCGCTCGCGCGACTCGGACGGAGTCCTTGGATCACAGCCAACCTTGCGCCACAGCTCGACAAACACCTCCTGAGTCAGGTCTTCTGCCTCGGCCACGTGGCCCAGGATCTTGAAGGCCAGCCCATAGACCAAGCCGGCATAGCGATCGTAGAGCGCAGCCAGAGCAGCAGGTTGCCCCGCCTTGAGCGCTTCCATCAGCTCGCAATCGGCGCGGGATGACCAATCTCTCACCCGCTCACGCCAGCGGGACGGAGTCCCTGGTTGCTCACCCATGCTACACCCAGTTTCGCCCCACACAACTAGAGGATAAACCTGCCCGATCGCGCCAGCGGGACGGAGTCCTTAAGTCTACCCCCTCAGCCACGACGGGCCGCCCATTCCAGGCTGAGCAAGGCTGTGTTCACCAGCAAGGCCAGGGATCCCACCGCCAGGGATCCGGCCCAGATCTTGTCGTAGCGACCGGCCTGGGCAATGCCATCGAACAGCAGGGTTCCCAGTCCCCCTGCCCCAAACTTGGCGCCCACGGTGGCAATGGCAATGGCCACAATTGCCGCCAAGCGCAGCCCTGCCAAAACAATGGGCAGCATGAGCGGCACCTGCACCTGCCACCACCGTTGCCAGAGGTTCATCCCCATGCCCTTGGCAGCTTCCAGGATGGCAGGCTCGACCGAGCGCAGGCCCACGCAAAAATGGCGCACCAAGATCACCTGCGTGTAGATCACCATCGCCACCACCACCGAGCGGGCATTGAGGCCAAGCCAGGGCACCAACAAAATGATCAAAGCCAGGCTGGGCACTGTGTACAGGATGCTGAGGATCCCCATGACCGGCAGGGCCAACCAGCGCACGTGGTGAACCAGCAGAGCCAGCGGCACCGCCAGCACCACCGCCATGCCCAAGGTCATCCCCACCATCGCCAGATGCTCTTGGGTGAGCTGCCACATCAGGCCGGGGTGGTTGAGGAGATAGCTCACGCGGATCCCCCCTCCAGCATGGCCAAGCTGCGAATGTGATCCAAGGTCAAAACGCCGATGGCCCGCCCGTCCTCCCACACCGTCAGGGCTGCCGCCCCTGTGCGCAACAGCAGGGACAAGGCTTGCCGCAAAGTGGCCTGGGGCCTCACCGTCGCTCCCTCCTGGATTTTGTGATTGTGCGGGATCCCGGCCATCGCCGTTTCCACCCGCAGCACACTCAACTGCCGTACCATGTCATCTGCCCCCAGCAGTTCCCTGACAAAGGGAGTAGCCGGCTGGGTGAGCAGCCGAAAGGGAGTGTCGAACTGCACCACCCGCCCCTTCTGCATCACTAAAATGCGATCCGCCAGGCGCAGCGCCTCTTCCACATCGTGGGAGACGAACAGGATGGTTTTTTTCAATTGCCGTTGCAGGCGCAGGATCTCCTCTTGCAGCTTGCTGCGGGTAATGGCGTCGATGGCCCCAAAGGGCTCGTCCATCAGCAGCAGCCCTGGATCCCCGGCCAGCGCCCGCGCCAGCCCCACCCGCTGCTGTTGTCCACCCGACAGTTGGGCAGGGTAGCGGTGGCGGTACTCGTGGGGGGGCAAATTAACCAAGCTGAGCAGCTCGTCCACCCGCTCGCGGATGCGCTCCTTCGGCCACCCCAAAAGTCGCGGCACTACCGCCACATTCTGGGCCACCGTCATGTGGGGAAACAGCCCCGATTGCTGGATAACATAGCCGATCCGCTGCCGCAGAGCCGTGATGGGAAACTGGCGGATATCCCGCCCGTCCAAGCGAATCTGCCCTTGGGTGGGATCCAGCAAGCGATTCACCATTTTCAGAAGGGTGGTTTTGCCGCAGCCAGAAGGCCCCAGGATGACCACCAACTGGCCCGATTCTATGGAAAAACTGCACTCCTCCACAGCCGGCTGGGAACTGTGGGGAAAGCGCAGCGATACCCGCTCGAACTCGACGGTGCTCACCTCAGGGTCTCGTGCAACAGGCAAGGTTATTTCTTGAGAATGCCGGCTTCCACCAAGAAAGTTCTGGCCACCTCCGCCGGCTCCTTGCGGTTGCCGCTCACCTCGTAGTTCAACCGCTGCATCACCTCGTCCGTCAGCAGGGGGGAAAGGGCATTTAAGGCAGCGGCAATGCCGGGGTTGGCCTCTAGGGTGTCCTTGCGCACCACCGGCGCCACCTGGTAGGGGGGGAAAAGCTGCTTGTCATCCTCCAGCAGCACCAGGTCAAAGGCGGCAATTTCTCCATCGGTGCCGAAGGCCACTGCCACATCCGCTTCCCCATTGACCAAGCCCTGGTAGCGGAGGCCGGGATCCACTGCTTTGTAGGCCTTGAGCCGGAAATTACCGTAGACGGCTTGGATCCCAGGTAGGCCATCCTCGCGGGCTTGAAACTCCGGCGGCCCGATCATCACCAGCTCGCCCGCTTTGGCCACCATGTCCGAGATGGTGGCGATGCCCAGCTCAGCCGCTCTAGTTCGGGTCATGGCCAGGGCCTGAGTGTTGTTCATGGGGGCGGGATCCAGCCAAATCAATCGGAACCGGCTCTCGTACTCGCGGGCCACCGTCGCGTACACCTCTGCCGGGTCGCCGCTGCTGGGCAGTTTAAGCACCGTCAGCAGGCCAGTGCCGGTGTACTCGGGGTAGAGATCGATCTCGCCGCTCAACAAGCCCGCATGGGCTACCGGTGTTCCGCCCAGGTTGAGCTTGCGCTCCACCGTGAACCCTGCCGCCTCCAGGGCTAAGGCGTACATTTCCCCCAAAATAAACTGCTCGGTAAAGTCCTTGGAGCCGACGGTAATGGGCTTGGCGAGGCCCCCTAAGGACTCCGTCCCGCTGCCGCGATGGGGAGTGAGAACAAGAGCTGCCAGCCCCGACAGGGCTAGCAGGGCCAAGCGACGAGTGGTTTTCAGCATAGACAAGGTGAGAAGGGATCCCAGGCTAATGACAAGAGGCCCTGCCGAGAGCGTTCCGGCCTGGGCCAGGAAGTTTCGACTGTTAAGTCACCATTAAACCATTATTTTCCCTGAGCCGTAACTGCAAGAACCAACCGTAGAGATCGCCAGTACGGTCACTGCAAGTTGGTTTGAAATAGCCCAAGTGTAAGGACTCCGTCCGAGTAGCGCGAAAGGACTCCGTCCCGCTGGTGCGATCAGCCTCCGCTGGGGGCCGGGAAAGAGCCTGTTACCGCGCGGATCTTCTGTCGCCGCCCGGCTCGCTCGATCTCCACCTCCAGGGTGCTGCCGACCTCAGTGCGCTCCACCTCCTGTTGCACCTGATCGGCTGTGGTTACGGCACGACCATTGATGGAGAGAATGACATCCCCAGACCGCAGCCCTGCCCGTTCCGCTGGGGATCCCTGGATGACTTCGCCGATCAGTACACCCTGATCCACCGTTATCAAAATGCGGCTATTGGGATCCTGGTTGAGGCGCTCCTTCAGCTCTGGAGTCAGCGTGAGCATGCGGATGCCCAGGTAGGGGTGATCCACCTTGCCGCGAGTGATCAACTGATTGGCCACCCGCTGGGCCGTCTCAATGGGGATGGCGAAGCCCAACCCTTGCGCTCCCTGGATGATGGCGGTGTTCACCCCTATCACCTCCCCTTGAGCGTTGAGCAGCGGGCCGCCGGAGTTGCCGGGGTTAATGGCCGCATCCGTTTGGATAAAAGATACCCGCTTGTCAGGCACCCGAATCTCCCCGCTGGAACGGCCCAAAGCGCTGATGATCCCAGCCGTAACGGTGTTATCCAAACCCAGGGGGTTGCCGATGGCAATGGCCCACTGGCCCGGCTCCAGGGTTTCCGAGCGCCCCAGCTTCACGGTCGGCAGGTTCTGGGCGTTGATCTTCACCACGGCGATGTCCGTAACCGGATCCGAACCGATTACCTGCCCATCAAAGCTGCGGGTATCCTTGAGCGTCACCGTTACCTTGTCGGATCCCTCGACCACATGGGCATTGGTGATGATCTGGCCGTCTGGGCTGATGATGAACCCAGAGCCGGTTCCCTGCTGTCGCCGCTGCCGAGGGATGGAAGGGATCGCTTGGCCAAAGAAATCCCGGAAAAAGGGATCGCTGAAAAACTCCTCCGGAAAAGGGGCAGGGGCGCGCACCGTCCGCTCAGCATCGATGCGAACCACCGCCGGCCCCACCTTTTGCGCCACATCGGCGATGAAATTCAGGTTCAGTTGGGCCGGGGTTGTCGTCGTTTGGGCAGATACCCCCTTGCCCCCCACCAGAGCCGCTCCCAGCCCAATGCCCAGCAGCACCAGCAGCACCGACGAGAGAAGAGACTTCCAAGTGGAGATGGCAAAAGGCTGGAAAGAGGATTGAGCAGGTTGGGCGGAAGCTTCTGACCCGGGAGAGGGCTGGCCCGGCATGGATGTTCTGCGCTTCATAGCTACAAGAAGAGGGTTGGGATGCTGCAAGACTTCGGCCCCACGCAGGGGGAGAAACCTAGGGCCTAATCTAACATGGACAGCAGGGATCCCAGAGTGGGCAACCCTAGCGTTTTTCCGTACTTCTATCTGGAGCGAAGAGCAGCGGAATCTGCTCACCTGAGGTAGCCCATTTCCATTCAGTTGGCTTTGATCAAGATAGGTAAAAGATAGGTAAGGCCCGAAAGGCTCCCGGTTTTGTCCGGTTTGCAGCTAGCGTAGGAATGATGAATGGGGGTAAGACCATGACCAACCCAGCCAGCCGCCTGTTGGCTCCTCTGCTTGGCGGATTGCTCTCAGCGCAGATGGCCGCCCCAGTTTTGGCCCAAATGGGGCCCTTGCCACCACCGCCTGCCGGTGAGGGATGGCGTCCTGTGAATCCTCGCCCCCTTCCCCCTGGCCCTCAACCCCTGCAACCTGGCCAGCCCTTTCAACTGCAAACCACGTTGCTATTGCGCTCTGGGGATCTGATCCAGGCGGTGCATCGCTCCCCAGAAACCCTCTTGATTGCCCCTGGGGAAACCCGCGCCGTCAGCCTTAGCTTGGATACCCCTCTGCGGGACATCTACGGCAACATGGTCGTCCCGGCGGGGGCCGTTTTGGAAGGCCAATTTCAGCCGGTGAGCGGCGGCACCCAGTTTGTCTCGCGGGCCCTGATTTTCAACGGCCAATCCTACCCCCTCTATGCCCAGAGCCAGGTTATCCCGCTGCGCAAGGATCCCCGCCACACTTCCGGGGAAGCGATTGTGCAAGATGCCTTGATTGGGGCAGCTGCGGGGGCCATCTTGGGAGGCTTGTTCGGCGACCGCGTGATCTCGACGGAGAAAGTGCTGGGCGGAGCGGCGGCGGGGGCTGTCATCGGCAATGTAACGGCACCGGAAGTGGCGGTGATCGACGCCAATGCCAACTTGACTCTGACGGTCACCCAAGATTTTCAGCCCTACCTGCCCTAGCGAGCCCCTGAAAACAGCTCTGGCCCTAGGGACTGGCGGTGAGCCGATCCAGAATCTCCTCGTGGGAGAGGCCCTTGCGCACCCATTCCTCGCAGTGGTGCAGCCGCTGAGCCGTGCCGATGAGGAAGCGGTTGAGATCGGCCCCCAGGGATTCGCAGGTGGTCTGTACGCAGATGAGATCCCGCCCCGAAAGCAAGGAGAAGAGGCTGGCCAGCATTCCCGCCTCCAAATATCCGGCAGGCTCTCGCCGTGCAGAAGGTTCCTCCGGGTTGAAGCTGGCGCGAGCGGCAAGGGCAAACCCGGAATTGCGGATCCCGGCCTGAACCAAGCCGTGGTCGGCGGCGGAAAAATCCAGCTCCAGGCGTCCCCAGCCGTGGGTAGCCCAGAGATCGCTGAGGGCATCCAGGAAGATCCCCATCGACAATTCCTGCAGCGGCTGCTGGTAGTAGCCGGAAAGCTCGTCTTCAACACGGCGGAAAAACGCCTCTCCCCAATCGCGGCCACAGTTGTAGAGAATGACGCGGGTGGCTTGGCCAGTTTCATAGCGCAGGCCGGAGTAGAGAGCTTCCAGCAGGGGCATGGGAAAGGCCGCCAAGCGGTATCCTCCGCGGCTGTACAGCAGTCCGGTGTGGATGTCAGGGCGGATGTAGTAGGCAGGGCTAAAGCAGTGCCCAGGCAAGATCTGGTCTTGCAGAATCTCTTGCAGGGTAGTCATGGCTATCTCACAGGGGGATGGACGGATTTGAGGGCGGCTGGAACTTGGCCTTTTGGAGTGAAGGGATGAATGTCCGGTGGATTGGCAAAACTAGGGAATCCATTGAGGGCGAATGGACCTAGTTAACCAGCATGGATTTGGCCAAAAGCAGATAAGGACGGATCATCTCGCTCTCTTCTGCCCCAAAGATGTAGGTCAGGGAGTCGAGCATTAACTTGTAGGCAGGCTGGCATTGGTCGCGCATCTTGAACGATTTCAGGATCGTCTCCAGCCAGTAGAGCAATTTATCCCTCAGGTAGTCTTCGTCGTTGAGCAGCATAGCCATGCAGCAGTAGCGCCACACCATGCTCAGATCCCGGCGGCAGCGCTCCCAGGCCAGGTGACCATGCTGGCGGATTAAATTCGGCATCATCGGCTGAAACTTCTCCATCACCCGATCCAGCAGCTCTTGTTCTTTGGCCTGCAGAACCTGGTAAAGGCGTACCCGCCTCGGGATCCCTTCCACGTAGGCGTGTAGAGTTTTCAACTCGTCCGGGCGCAGATAGCGGCCTTCGCTTTGTTGCATCAGCTCGGCAACCCTTGAATTCATAGATAGAGCCTCCTTCAGTGGGCTTCACACAAACATTTCCGCCAAGGTGAGAGCCCTCTCCGGCGGAACTGTGGGCAGGTCAACCTCGGCCTCAGACCTAGAAGAAGAGGGGGAAGGGAACTGGACCTGAGAAGTGGCGCAGACAGCTTGTAGCTCTTGCCAGTAGGGGGCAAGCAAACCCTGCTGATCCGCCGGCAGGGATCCCTGAACCACTGCCCGTAGCTGAGCGAGCGCTTGCGGCAACCCTAGGTACTGTTCCATCGCACCAAGAGTTACCTGCTGCACAGGGGTGGGATCCCCCAGCAACAGACTCAGGCCCAGGGAGCGCAAGCAAAAGGCCAATTGACGAGCCAAGAGGCGCTGAGATGGTGTCAGAGGGGACTCTGTTCCACCGCTGTGCCCCTGCTGTTGCAAGACCCTTTGGATCCAGGTCAGCTCCTGCTGTTGTAAGACCTGGTAAAGCTCCAGCCGTTCTTGAAAAGAGAGAGAGTAGCGAATCAGGTCTTGCAGATCGTCGGGTGTTAAGTAATCCCCTTCTCGCTCGGCAATGCGTTCTGGCCAAGAGTGAAGGTCATCCATGGGTGAAGTCTCCTTAGAGCACGGATCGAGAGAGCACAACTGAGAGCCCTGAACAAACCAGAGCTAGAGCAAAGCTCCGCCAAACAAGGCGGCAAAATCCTCAAGGGTAAAGGGATCCTCCGCTGGCAATTCCGGCACCGGCTCCACCCATGGGCGGATGCCCGACCAATTGAAGCCGGCAAAAAACTGTCCCACCGATTGGGCAAAGAGCATGGGGGACTGCGGCGGCGGCTCTTGAGCAAAGGGAGCCTTGGCCGGGGGTCGGTTATCCCAGTTCAACCCCTGCAAAAAGACCGCCAGCGGCTGGGTTAAGTCCAGATCGGTGTCTAAGTTGAAGGTGACCATGGGCGTTTCTCCAAAGTGTCGAGGGATCCCAGAGAGCCTTCAAAAGCCACAAGCAAGCCTCACAACTGGTGCAAACGCTGCTCGATCTCGCGGGCGCTGGCCCCTTCGGTGATCCAAAAATTGGCGGCATCAATGCGTTCTTGCCCGCCCAACAGGAACTTGCAGTAGGTTTCCCCCATGGCGTAGCACTGGATCTCGATGCAGGCCAGCTCGCGGGAAGTCATAGCGGTGAAAAACCCGGCAAATAGCCCGGCATAGAGATGACAAACCGGCTTGCCCACATCCCCAAGGGTGCGAGCCACCATCGAGTCAAACAAGTTGATAAACAGGAAGCCTTTTTGTTTGGATTCGGTTTCCACCTCCCACTTGCCCCAGCCCTGAGCCGTAAAAGGCCACCACCAAGTCTCCAGCAAAAACAAAAGGTTGGACTGTTTTACGCCAATCCCATACTCCCGCTCGTACCACTCGGAGAAGTGCTTGGCATCGCGGATGCCCCAATCTCTGCCAATGGTGTACATCACCGCCGCCGAAGCATCTCCCACTTCCCGTTCCAGGCCTGTTTGCAAGCCCACAATAAAGTCTTCGCTGAGCAGGAGATTTTGCGTGTTGTTCCAGTCGATGATCGTGCCCTGATCTCGGTTGAAGCGAAAGAAATCGCGGTAACTGTAGTGAGCATGCTTGTCACGGCCCACAGGCAGGGTGACTGCAGGACGGGGATCCGGTCGAGATGTGGTGGCCATGGCGCTCTCCTGACAAAAAACAGATGAGTCTAGATCGCGATGCAACAGGATTCGGTGGGGTTTAAGGGATCGATAATCGAGTCAGACGATGCAAATGGGCCAATGAGCCAATGAAATGAATAGCTAAACATTTGATAAACTTAGTCGGCTATTCGAGGGATCCAACATTGTTCAACTCTTGTTTGATTGTTTATAAAACAACACCTGCCGAGCTCAAGGGATCCCTGAATATCGACAATCCATCAAACTTCCCGAGTTTGGGCAAGTGTACTGCCGATGATGCGGAAATCTTCATTTTCTAGCTGCTTAACGGTAGAGCGAGTGATGATCTTGCCCTGCTCCACCAAAACCTTCCCCGTCCGTGGGTGCAGCAGGTCTTGTTCGGCCCGCCGACCGATGAGCACTTCGATATCCCTCAGCGAGTTCACGTACATCCCCGGCGGCAGCTCCACCACCACGCCATCGGAAACCACCCGCGCCTGACAGGCCAGCCGGGAATTGCTGCGGGCGCTGGTAATGGTCTCCAGAGTCTTGGCCTCGCGGGGGGTGATGGGAGTGAGGCTTTCCATTCCCTCTTTGACGTAAACATGACAGGTGGCGCAGAGGCCGCGACCGTTACATTCCCGCGAAACCTGCAGCTCCTCCGACAAAATGGCCGACAGCAGATTGCTGTAGGTATCGACCTCTGAGACGCGAGATAAAGGCTCTAGCCGGATTTGTTTAACCATAGATGGGATCCAAACGCTAAGGGCAGGCAAGAAACCCCGGCGGGCAAGATCTACTGCAAAAGCAACGCAAACAAATCACAACAATTAACTCCCTTCCCTGCAGTCCTTCTGCAGGTCTACAGCAACACCTGAGTCCCCAGTCAATCAAACCAGAGCACTTCACCAGAGCACTTCAAATGATGAGCCCTGCACCTGTGACCCTGGGAGAGGCTGCATTCTTTACTTAACTTATATTCTGGATCTGGAGCAGGTTATTCTGGATGGAAGTGTCATAATACTTAACTACGAATAAACACGGAATTTTTTTATCGGCTAGAAAGTTACAAAGTGAAATCACGTAAATTGGAGAAAATGACAATCCTTTCGTAAATATTTATCGCAGATCTCCCCCGGTCGTTCTGTCGGCAAGGTAAATCTTAAGTAGAACCTTCACGGTCTTTTATTGGCAATTTTGTTACAGAAGGATGTGCTGAAGTTTGCCGTAAAAGCGTATTGAGCCATTCGCTACTCTCTTGGCCATTTCTTTAAAGTAGCCCCTCGTTTTGTCTGTTTTTGTCAGTTCTGTCGATTGGGAGCTATTGCTATGGAACCACGCCAGCGGGATCCGCAAACGTTGCAAAACCTGTTGCGGGCCGCCTATCAGCAGCTTTTGGAACGCCAGCCCTACCAGCACGAGAAAGCGGGAGAACTGGAGAAAATCGAGCAGGACTTTCTCCGCGGGCGGATTGGGATCAAACGTTTGGTTCGTCAAATCGGGGGATCCCGTCTTTATCAGCGGCTGTTTTTCAGTGCCGGCTGCAACACCCGCTGTGTGGAGCAGGGTTTCAAGCACTTTTTGGGACGGGCCCCGGCCAGCAAGGAGGAGGTGGCCGCCTACCACGACATTTTGGTGCACCAGGGCTTGCAGGCCATGGTCAATGCCTTTATCGACTCGGAGGAGTACCGCCACCAGTTCGGCAACGACCATCTGCCCCACCCCCGCCAACGGCTGAGCGGCCACCCACCTTTGGCCTACTTGCTGACAAACCAAATGCACCGGCGCCATGAGCTGGGGATGCAGGGATCCCCGCTTTTGCACAGTTTGGCGGCGATGGAAGTGGGGATCCCTTAGGCAGTGGGGCCGGGGAGGAAGTCGAGGGTGTAGGCTTGGCCCACATCCAAGTTGGCTTCCACCGTTCCCAGGGCAACCATCTCCCGGAAGTAGGTTTGCCAGCGCTGGTGGGTCATGGCCCCGATCCCCAGCGTGGCGGCATCTCCACTGGTGAGAAGGCCGTAGTCTTTTAGGGCTTGGTGGGCGTAGGCCAGGAGGGCCTCGCTCATGTTGGGGTTGTCTTGGCGGATGAGGCGATTGCCGGGGCGGGGATCCTCTAGGTAGCTCTGCCAGCCCTGGATGGAGGCAGCTACAAATTTTCGCACCTGCTCCGGGTGCTGTTCGGCAAAGGGGCGGGTGGTCTCCAGGGTGGTGGCGTAGGGGGAATAGCCGTAGTCGGCCAGCAGAAAAACGACGGGATCAAAGCCCCCCTCCTGGCGCACGCGGAAGGGCTCGGAGGTCACATAGCCCTGCTGGGCAGAAGACTTGTCCAGCAAGAAGGGCGTGAGGCTGAGGTTGTAGGGGCGCTTCTGCTCGTCGGTAAAGCCAAATTTGGCCCGCAAAAAAGGCCAGTAGGTGAGGTTGGCCCCCGGTGACACCCAGATGGGCTTGCCCCGCAGGTCTTCCAGGCGCTCGATGCCCATCCCTGGATGGGCCAAGAGACACTGGGGATCCTTCTGGAAAAAGGCGGCCACGGTGAGAACAGGGATCCCAGCTTGCAGAGCCGCCAGAGCGTCGGGGCTGCCGCCGAGCACAAAATCTGCCGCTCCCCCGGCTAGCAGTTGCAGCACGTTAACCGCCGTTCCCCCCATGCGGATTTCCACCTGCAGACCGTAGTCGGCGTAGATGCCGGTGGCCAGGGCTTGGTAAAAGCCGCCGTGTTCGGCCTGGGCGTACCAGTTGGTGACCAGTCGCAAGGGCCGGGATCTGGCCGAAGAGGGGCGGGAGCCCGCTCCTACTGCTAGCAGAGCAGCTCCACTGGCCAAAAAACGCCGCCGCGGCCAAGGCTCTGGAGTTACACCGGACATAGGCAGGGATCCTCAGGCGGCCACGCTTTCAGTATCTCGCAAGTAGACCAGTTTTTCCTCAGGCTGGCCACCCCTTGGAAGAGGAGCTGTTGGGAGGCGTCTTCGATTTATATTTGCAAAGCAAGCGGGATCCCCTTCTTACAAGGGGCAAGATCGACATTCCAAGGGGTAGGGCATGGGCAAGGTGTATCTAGTGGGGGCAGGGCTAGGCGGGCGGGCGGGCCTGACGCAGGGAGCACTGGAGATCCTACGGCAGGCTGAGGCTATCTGGATCGACGAGCTGGTGGATGAGCGCTTGTTGGCAGAGTTGCCGCCGCAGGCGCAGGTGTGGCGACGCTCTGGGCCAGGAAGCCTCCAGGAGGGCATCCATTGGCTCATCCAGCGCTGCCGAGAAGGCAAACAGGTGGTTCACCTTAAGTCAGGGGATCCCTTGATCTTTGGCCGCGCTCGCGAGGAGATCCAAGCCCTTAGGGAGGCGGGCTGTCCCTTTGAGATTTGGCCGGGGTTGTCGTCGGCCCTGGCTGGCCCCCTCTGGGCAGGGATCCCCCTGACCGATAAGCACTTAAGCCGCGTTTTTGCCGTGCTGACTGCCCACGATCTAGAGGCCTTGCCCTGGGGCGCTTTGGCCCAGTTGGATACTTTGGTGATTTTGATGGGATCCCGGCAGCGACAGCACATTGGCGCACGGCTGATGGAGTCTGGGATCCCGGCAGACCGACCGGTGGCCTTGATCTGGGGAGCGGGGCAAGCAGAGCAGCAGGTGTGGGTGGGCACCTTGGCCGAGCTGCAGCAGGGGGAGAGTCAGGCAAAGTTGCCGGGCCTACTGGTGGTTGGGGAGGTGGTGCGGCTGCGGCAGGACTTTTTGCCGGGGATCCCACCCTTGCCGCCACCGGCTCCCCTGGCAGGCAAGACGGTGCTGGTTACCCGTTCTGAGGGGCAATCGCCAGCTTTTTGTGAGTTGCTGCAGGCCCAGGGGGCGCGGGTGCTGGAAATGCCCACCCTGGTGATCCAGCCGCCCACCTGTTGGGATCCCTTGGATACAGCCATTGCCAACCTGGAACAATTCGACTGGCTGCTGCTGACCTCTGCCAATGGAGTGCAGGCTTTCTTTGAGCGGCTGCAGCGGCAGGGGCGAGATAGCCGAGCACTCCACTCCCTGCAAGTGGCGGTGGTGGGATCCAAAACCGCTTCCGTGCTGGCCCAGTACGGCATTCGCCCGGATCTGATGCCCTCCGAGTTTGTGGCCGAAGCCCTGCTACCCATTTGGCCGCAGCCAGTGCAGGGGCAGCGCATCCTCTTTCCCCGCGTTGAGTCAGGAGGGCGGGAGGAGCTGGTACAGGGGTTGCGGCAGCGAGGAGCAGAGGTGGTGGAGGTGGCCGCCTATCAGTCCGCCTGTCCAGCAGCAGCGGATCCCCAGGTCCTGGAAGCTCTTAAAGCCCACCAGGTGGACATCCTCACCTTTGCCAGCTCCAAGACAGTACAGCATTTTGCCCACTTGATCCAGCAGGCAGGGCTAGGCCCTGAGATCTGGGATCCACCCGTGCAGATTGCCGCCATTGGCCCCAAGACGGCCGCAACCTGCAAGGCTGCATTTGGTCGAGTGGACATCGCAGCCCAGGAGTATACTTTGGAAGGATTGGTGGAAGCCCTCATCCAAGCGACCAACCGTTCTACCTAGCCTTTTCAGGCCGTTCGCGGTAGCGGTGCAGAGTACCCAGGTGCTCCTCATAGTGAGCCCCCATCAGCCAAACGGAACTCTCCTGGCCCGGCATCCCAATAGATACACCCAGACACCATGTGGCAGACGGCCAAGCTCTACGAAGACATTCTTTACGAAAAAACGGATGGCATTGCCAAGATCACCATCAACCGTCCCCACAAGCGCAACGCCTTCCGCCCCAAGACCATTGCCGAGCTGATTGATGCGTTTGCCGATGTGCGAGAGGATCCCAGGATTGGAGTAGTGCTCTTAACAGGCGCCGGGCCCCATACCGATGGGAAGTATGCCTTCTGCGCCGGCGGGGATCAAAGCGTACGGGGCGAGGCCGGTTACCTGGATGAGGCCGGGATCCCTCGTCTCAATGTGCTGGATCTGCAGCGCATCATCCGCTCTTTGCCCAAGGTGGTGATTGCCCTAGTGGCAGGCTACGCCATTGGGGGTGGCCATGTTTTGCATCTCATCTGCGACCTGACCATTGCCGCCGATAATGCCATCTTTGGGCAAACCGGCCCTAGGGTGGGCAGCTTCGATGGGGGCTTTGGGGCCGCCTACCTGGCGCGAGTGGTGGGGCAAAAAAAAGCCCGCGAGATTTGGTTCCTCTGCCGCCAATACACCGCAGCCCAAGCCCTAGAGATGGGTCTGGTCAATGCCGTGGTGCCAGTGGAAGAGCTAGAAGCTGAAGGGATCCGCTGGGCGCAAGAAATTCTCCAGCACAGCCCCTTAGCCATCCGCTGCCTCAAAGCCGCCTTCAACGCCGACTGCGATGGGCAGGTGGGGCTGCAGGAGCTGGCCGGAGATGCGACGTTGCTGTTCTACATGACCGAAGAAGCTGCTGAGGGCAAACGCGCCTTTTTGGAAAAGCGCCCACCTAACTTTCGCCAGTTTCCCTGGCTGCCATAGTTTGTTTGTTTTCATTAATTCCACTTCCCCGAAGGGAAGCGACTGCCTATCTACTCTTTTTACTCCTGCTCTTAGCCTTCCCGTTTCTCTGGTTGGTGGTTACCCTAGATGCGGTTCAAGTTGCTGTTGCAAAGCTCGGATTTTCTCCTAACCTATCTCTTGTGCTGCCGACCCTAGTAATTATTGGGAGTACGATTAATATCCCCCTTTATGAGAGAGTTTCCAAAGTAGCTATGGTACCTGATTTGGATCGATTGTGGACGATGCGCTTCTTTTGGGGTATTCCCTTAAGGCGAATTGAACAGAAAACGATTGTGGCGTTGAATGTCGGGGGTGGTCTGATTCCAACCCTATTGGCCATTTATCAGTTTACCTGTGTTTCGCCAATTTTGATTGTGCTTGTCACGGCTGTGGTGACAATAGTTAGTTATTATTCTGCCCAGGTGGTGCCGGGGATTGGGATTCAAATGAATGCCTTGATTGCTCCCCTAACGGCGGCGATGACTTCTGTGCTATTAACGGCGGGGTCTGATGTTGTGGCAGCACCGATTGCCTTTGCTGGCGGTGTATTGGGAACACTAATTGGGGCTGACCTGTTACACCTGCCCCAAATTGAGCGGATGACTCCAGGCATTCTTACAGCCTGTTAAGGGCTCAAGGGGTACAATAGCAGCACTTAGCAAACCAACTTCGGAAGGAGGATGGATTGATCAGTAGTAAAGAAGTCTTCAC